>NZ_QTMG01000018.1:0-104758 GCF_003635435.1 Parabacteroides sp. AF21-43
ATCTGTGAAGTAAATTTAGGCATAGTCACGGTATAACTTCCCTTCTCGAAGAATATATACTTCAAGTGGCATAGGATATATACTTCATAGCCCAAGTAAGTATATCTTCTATCGCAGGTATGTCACTGATTTGCTACTGACCCGAAATAAGGCCGCACTCCTTCCGGCAGGAAGAAACGGATATCCTTGCCGGTTTGGTAAGCGTTACGGATAAATGTGGAGGAGATTTCCATCAAGGGAGCGTCTACCTTTTTCACGTTCGGATAAATGGTTGGGATCGAGATATCGAATCCTAGGCGGGGATAAATCAGCAGTTTGTAGTTTTGGAGTATTTTTTCATATTCTTTCCATCGGGGAAAAAGCAGCCAGTTATCGGCTCCCATGATAAAATAAAAGTCCCTATCCAGATAGTTGCTGGATAAGGCTCGCAAGGTATCAATGGAATAAGAAGGTTTCGGCAGGTGGAACTCAATATCGCAGACCTTGAATTTCGGGTATCCGTCAATGGCGGCTTGGGCCATTTCCAACCGTAGTGAGTCATCTAGCAAGTCATCCTTTTTCTTCAGCGGATTATGAGGCGTGACCACGAACCACACCTCATCCAGTCCCTCGAACTCACATAGCCAGTTCGCTAAGGCGAGATGGCCTATGTGAATGGGATTGAACGATCCACTGTAGATGCCGGTCTTGAGTCTCATCCGATTTATACTTACCCCTTCTTTTGCCAACCCTTATAGTTGATAAAACAAATGAATATATTAAATATCAGGGCACCCCCGATGATATACTCCTTATAATACAGGCTAATACCACCTAATACGAGGCTCGCTATCCCACAAACGATAGAAAGCCCCATCATAAAACGGGTATTCTTGAATATATTAGGCATAGACTATTTGTTTAAGAACTCACGAATGATCTTCAACGCGTCTTTTTGGGCAGTCTCCAGATCATCGTTTACGACAACCTTATCAAACTGTCCCGTGAACCCTAATTCATACTCAGCCTTGGCGATACGGCTTTCGATAACTTCCGGGCTGTCTGTTCCCCGTCCTTCCAATCGCTTCCGTAGGTCATCGATGCAAGGAGGTTGGATAAAGACAGACAGGGCACGGTCTCCATAGAATTTCTTGATATTGCATCCGCCTACCACATCCACATCGAAAATCACGTTGTCCCCTTCATTCAAGATACGCTCTACCTCGCTTTTTAACGTACCGTAATATTTATCGGTATACACCTCCTCATATTCCAAGAAGTCTCCATTAGTGATACGACTGCGGAACTCTTCCGGCGTAAGGAAATAATATTCCACACCATTCTTCTCGGTTCCCCGCGGAGCCCGGCTGGTAGCCGAGATGGAGAAACGAAGGTGTAAATCTTGTTTCAAAAGATAATTAATAATGGTTGATTTTCCGGAACCCGAGGGTGCGGAGAAGATAATTAATTTGCCAGCCATTCTCGTTAATCTTATTATAATACGTTTAGTACCTGTTCCTTGATTTGTTCCAACTCGTCTTTCATCTGGACCACGATCTTCTGCATCTCGGCGTGGTTGCTCTTTGATCCGAGCGTATTGATCTCACGCCCCATTTCCTGAGCGATAAAACCGAGCTTCTTGCCTTGGCCGTGACCGGATTCCATGGTTGAGATAAAATATTTCAAGTGGTTGTCCAGACGGTTCTTTTCCTCGTTGACATCCAGCTTCTCTATGTAATAGATCATCTCCTGCTCGAAACGATTCTTGTCGTAGTCCTTCTCGGCTATCTTTTGCAGGTTATCCATGATACGAGCCTTGATCTTCTCGATACGTTCCCCCTCGTATTTCTCCACTTCTTTCAGCAGAGCGGCGATATTGGCTATCTTTTGCTCGAAAAGCTTTTGAAGCATGGCTCCTTCTTGGATACGGAAATCACACAGGTGCTTGATAGCGTCCTTTACCGTTTTTAAAACCACCTCCCATTCGGATTCGTCCGGTTCTACGGTCTCGGACTTGATTGCGTCCGGCATTCGGAGCAAGGTCTGGAACCAATCGTTCGGAACGCTGATATTCAGTTTCTCTGCGATCTCCTTGATTTGGTTGTAATAATTCTCTACGGCGGCAAGATTGATCTGTGTAGGAGTATCTTTGCCTATATATTCTATAAAGATATTGAACTCAACTTTTCCCCGCTCCAAAGATTGAAGTAACAGGCTCCGAAGCTCCATTTCCTTATCCTTGTATATGGAAGGGATACGGGTGGACAAATCCAATTGCTTACTGTTTAAAGCCTTTATCTCTACGGTTACTTTTTTTGAAGGGAGCTCGGCAGTAACCTTACCGAACCCAGTCATTGATTGTATCATTTTTCTCAAAAGTTTGCGCAAAGATAGTGGTTTCCTTTTAGATTTGATGTTTATTTTCTCATAAATAGATGTTTCTCATAGGGCTGCCTTGATAGTATAATGAATTTTTGTATACCTTCGTAGCCTAATCAGATTGAAGGTTTGAGATTGTTTGTTCGTTCAATTATCAATTGTTAATAGTTAATTATTATGTCATTGATCTTAAATATCGAGACATCCACTTCCGTATGTTCAGTAGCCCTGTCGGAAGGGGAGGAGGTGGTCTTTGAGAAGGCTTCCTTCGAGGGGCCGTCTCATGCGGCGTTATTGGGCGTTTATATGGAAGAGGCATTAGAAGCCGCGAAGTCGAAAGGGATAAAACTGGATGCCGTGGCGGTAAGTAGCGGACCCGGATCTTATACGGGGTTACGCATCGGGGTGTCTGTGGCTAAAGGATTATGCTTTGGGTATGGTATTCCTTTGATCGGTATTCATACGCTGGATATTTTAGCGTCTGCCGCTATCCGGAAAAATAAGGAGGAGGCCGATTGCTTGTATTGCGCTATGTTGGATGCCCGTCGTATGGAAGTCTACTCTTCGATTTATGATTCCCATCTCAACACGATACGTGCCACGACTGCTGATATCGTAGATGCTGATTCGTATGCTTCTTTTTTAGAGAACGGTAAGGTTTGTTTCTTTGGAGACGGTGCCGCTAAATGTGAGACGGCAATCACTTCTCCGAACGCCTGTTTTATAGATGGTATCTATCCATTAGCTGTAAATATGGCATCCTTGTCGCAGAAAGCATATGATGATGGCCGTTTTGAGAATGTGGCTTATTTTGAGCCTTTCTATTTGAAAGAATTCCAAGCAACGATCGCTAAGAACAAAGTGCTGAACGAGGCGTTAGGGAAAAACAAATAAGAGTAAGGGTACACAACCAAATTCATGTTCCGGCTGTTTATTCTAAAATGAATAAATCAGTTAAAGACATGAGAAAGAAAAGTGTGAATACGCTATTGGTATTTGGTGTGGTTGTCGCTATAATCCTTTTGATGATCTGGTTGTTCCTCGGGACAACGTTGGTGGAGGATACGAGTACGGAGATTACTCCGGTTCCTATAGAGCAAACTAACTGAGAACAATAACATAAAAAGGCGGGATCCTTTCGGACCTCGCCTTTTTTAATATAGATAGTTGTTTTATTAACCAAGGAATCCTAGCAAGATACCGGCAGCTACAGCGGAACCGATTACACCTGCTACGTTCGGACCCATAGCGTGCATCAACAAGTAGTTGGTCGGGTCATATTCCAAACCTACAACTTGTGAGATACGAGCTGAGTCAGGAACGGCGGATACACCGGCGTTACCGATAAGCGGATTGATCTTATTGCCATCTTTCAATATTAAATTGAATAACTTAACGAACAATACACCGGCGCAAGTAGCGATCACGAATGATAACGCACCTAGACCGAAGATCTTGATAGAGTTCAATGTCAAGAACTGTGTAGCTTGGGTAGAAGCACCTACCGTGATACCCAATAAGATCGTGATTGTATCGATCAGCGGACCACGAGCAGTCTCTGCCAAACGACGAGTCACGCCACTTTCTTTCAATAAGTTTCCGAAGAATAGCATACCTAACAATGGTAAACCGGACGGAACCAAGAAGCAAGTAAGCAACAAACCAACGATCGGGAAGATAATTTTTTCCGTGGAAGAAACGGCTCTCGGCGGTTTCATACGGATCAAACGCTCTTTCTTAGTCGTAAGCAATCTCATGAACGGCGGTTGGATAATAGGAACCAACGCCATGTATGAGTAAGCGGATACCGCGATCGCACCCATTAAGTTTGGCGCTAACTTAGAAGAAAGGAAGATAGCCGTCGGACCGTCAGCACCACCGATAATACCGATAGCACCTGCTTGGTTCGGCTCAAATCCCATTTGAAGAGCAATCGTATAAGCACCAAAGATACCGAACTGAGCCGCTGCACCGATCAACATCAACTTAGGATTGGAGATCAATGCGGAGAAGTCGGTCATGGCCCCGATACCGAGGAAGATCAATGGCGGATACCATCCAGAGGTCACACCCTGATAGAGGATGTTCAGTACAGACCCTTGCTCATAAATACCTACCTGAAGACCTGCGTCCTTGAAAGGGATATTACCGATCAAGATACCAAATCCGATAGGGATCAAAAGCATCGGTTCAAACTCATATTTAATCGCCAGGAATATAAACAACAGACCTACCAGAATCATGATGAGATGTCCCGGAGTAGCGTTGTATACACCTGTATAGGTAAGGAACAGTTGTAAGTTCTCACCTAAGAATGTTAAAAAGCTCTCTTGCATAGTCTTATCCGATTACTACGAGATCAGCACCTTCTAGCACAGAGTCTCCCTTGTGTACTTTAATTTCTATAATCTTACCGTCACGGTCTGCGTTGATGTTGTTCTCCATCTTCATAGCCTCAAGGATAATCAATGTTTGACCTCTCTTCACGGTATCACCTACGTTGCACTTAACCTGCAAGATAACACCTGGCAGCGGAGTCTTAACAGCACCTTGTGTAGTAGAGGCTGCCGGACGAGTAACTACAGGGTCGCCACTTGCTGTTGTCGGTGCTTGAGCCGGACGTTTCAATGTAACCATTTGTTTCTTCGCCGGTTTCTCTAATTTTACTTGATAAGGTGTACCATTTACTTCAACATCTGCGATGTCATCCACTACAGAATTGATGTGTACTTTATATACGTTACCGTTAATGGTATATTTAAAACTTTTCATTCTTTGTTCGTTTTTAGATAATTACTTATGTGGGGTTTGACGCAAACCGTAGAGTTTTGAACTCCAAGGAGAATAAGTCCTTTGTACCTTGTGGATCGTAAGAACCGTGTGCTCGATGTCATGATTGTCATCACTCATCTCGTACAAAGCGGTAGCGATAGCGGCAAAGATCTCACCAGACTCTTGTCCGGCGTCAACCGATACACTTGTTGTTCCCGCAGCTTTTTGAGCGTTACGTTTGCTCGCGGATATAGACAATCTACCGATCTGCTTAAAGATGATGTATAACAAAAATAATCCCAAGAACACTACAGCCATAGCGGTAATGGTCATACCGATACCTAAAGAGTCATTCTGTTTGAAATTATCGATTTTCTCATTAGAATCCAATGTTAGGTTATTCGTACTGGGAGTAACTTTCTTCAGCTGTGCCCATTCATCTTTACCATCGATCACTCTACCGTAACTGATATCAGCCATTTGTCCGGCAGGGATCGTAACTTCGTCGATCAATGTTTTACCATCTGCATCATACAGAGCTATATAATTCTCCTTAGAGGGATCTAATACGAAGTTAACGTGGAATGTACCTCTGCCCGGCTGTCCGTCAGCCCAAAATAGTGTGTGCTGGCGGGGTTGGATCTGAGTCAATACGTCTCCCTTCGGGATCGGATATTTCATCGGATTGTTTTTGTCGTCTGTCAAATAACATCCCGCGATATTTACCGTTCCGGCCGAAGTGTTGAACAACTCAATCCAGCCATGACGTTTGCCATAGTCGTCAACGAAGTTATCCTCGTTGATAACCAATACTTCATTAATACGCATGGAGGTTGCGCGCTGTGCCTTTGCCCCGAATGAAATGAGCAAAGCGAACAGTAGCAATACCCCTATTTTCTTATTTATCATATTCATCTCCTGTTTTACGGATTATAGAGGCAGGTTATCATGTTTCTTAGCAGGATTGCTTAGCTTCTTAGTCTGCAATTGCTGCAAAGCACGAATTATACGGAAACGAGTGTTACGCGGTTCGATAACATCGTCGATATAACCGTATTGAGCTGCGTTATAAGGATTAGCGAATGCTTTCTTATATTCAGCTTCTTTCTCTGCTGCGCATGCTTTCGGATCTTCAGCGGCTGCTACTTCCTTGGCGAAGATAACCTCTACGGCACCGCTCGGGCCCATAACGGCGATCTCGGCTGTCGGCCATGCGTAATTCATATCACCACGTAAATGTTTAGAACTCATCACGCAATAAGCTCCACCGTAAGACTTACGCAATGTAACGGTAATCTTAGGAACGGTAGCCTCACCATAAGCGTAAAGCAATTTAGCGCCGTGAAGGATTACACCGTTGTATTCCTGACCTGTACCCGGAAGGAATCCCGGAACGTCAACCAATGTTACCAAAGGAATATTGAAAGCGTCGCAGAAACGAACGAAGCGACCTGCTTTACGAGATGCGTTGCTATCCAAGCATCCTGCCATAACCTTCGGCTGGTTAGCTACGATACCGACGGATTGTCCGTTGAAACGAGCGAAACCTACGATGATATTCTTAGCGTAGTCCGCATGGACCTCTAGGAACTCGTTGTTATCGACGATTGTACCGATAACCTCATACATATCGTAAGATTGGTTGGCGTTATCGGGAATGATATCGTTCAATACATCATCCAGACGATCGATCGGGTCTTTGCACTCAACTAACGGCGTTTCCTCTAAGTTGTTCTGAGGTAAGAAACTGAGCAATTTACGAATCAATTGCAAACCATCTTCTTCTGTATCGACAGCGAAATGGGCTACACCCGATTTGGTAGTGTGTACGCTGGCTCCACCCAACTGCTCTTGGGTTACATCCTCACCTGTTACGGTTTTTACTACTTTCGGACCTGTCAAGAACATGTAGCTGGTACCACGTGTCATGATGTTGAAGTCTGTCAAAGCCGGAGAATAAACGGCTCCACCGGCGCAAGGGCCGAAGATACCGGAAATCTGAGGAACAACACCGGAAGCCAAGATGTTACGTTGGAAAATCTCAGCGTATCCTGCCAAGGCATTTACTCCTTCTTGGATACGAGCTCCACCGGAGTCGTTCAAACCGATAACGGGAGCGCCCATCTTCATGGCTTGATCCATTACTTTACAGATCTTCATAGCCAAAGCCTCAGACAAGGCTCCACCGAATACGGTGAAATCTTGAGCGAAGATATATACCAAACGTCCGTCGATCGTACCATAACCTGTTACGATACCATCGCCTAAATATTTAGTTTTCTCGATACCGAAGTTTGTACAACGGTGTTGAACAAACATGTCGAATTCCTCGAAACTACCTTCGTCAAGCAACATGGCGATACGCTCACGAGCGGTATATTTGCCTTTTTTGTGCTGTGATTCGATTCTTTTCTCTCCTCCACCTAAGCGAGCTTGCTCACGAAGTGCGATGAGCTCTTTTACTTTTTCAAGCTGGTTACTCATTGTATTTTGATTTGTTGTTAGAAATGAACGGATTAATTATTTGTTGCCCGGCATGCAAAGCTCTGTCAATACGCTGCAAGTTGATTTCGGGTGAAGGAAAGCGATGTTCAAGCCTTCCGCGCCACCACGGGGAGCTTTATCGATTAATTTAACGCCTTTTTCCTCAGCCTCGTTCAAAGCTGCCTGTACATCAGGTACCGCGAATGCGATATGGTGGATACCTTCACCTTTTTTCTCGATAAATTTTGCGATCGTGCTATCTTCGCTGGTCGGCTCTAGTAATTCAATCTTAGTCTGTCCTACCTTGAAAAATGCGGTTTTTACTTTTTGGTCTGCTACTACTTCGATATTGTAGCATTTTAATCCAAGAACGCCTTCATAATAGGGTAAACAAGCCTCGATACTCTTCACTGCGATACCTAAATGTTCGATATGTGTAAGTTCCATGTCAATAATAATTTAAAGATTTAGTAAATGTTTGTTTCTATTGTGTGCAAATGTACACTACTTTTTATGAATGAGGAAATAATTTTTTGTTTTTATCTCCCAGTAAATGTGTTTAAAGATACATTTTATTAAAAATCGACAATCAGACGAACGTTCAATTGACGTCCGGTCAGATAGTTTGGAACTGCGTATTGGACATTATATACATCTGTTATCCAATAGTAGGAACTAACGTTTTTGATGTCTAATATGTTAAATACATCCAGACCTAGCCAAATGTTTTTCAAATGGCGGAAGAAGCCCCTGTCCATGATAGCGTCCGTGCCTCCTGCCAATTGATAGGAGAGGCCGATATCTACACGTTTGTAGGCGGGCGTACGGAAATAGCCGGCTTCGTATCCTTTGCCCGGGATTGTCTGGGGAAGTCCTCCGGATAGAACTCCTTTCAGATTTAGCTTGACTCGTTTATAGCCCGGGAAATAATCTTGGAAGAAGAGTGAGATGTTGTAGCCTTGGCTATTGGCCATAGGAACGGTCGTTGTTTCCCGGATGGTTTGCTGGGCTTTCATCAAGGAGAAGCTGATCCATGAGTCGGTACCCGGTACGAATTCTCCGAAGAATTTGACATCGAGTCCCATGGCGTAACCTTTGGCGCAGTTCTCACCGTAATAGCGGATCTTGACGTTATCTACGGTGTAGGGATTCAGATTGTCCAGCTTTTTATAGTACATCTCGGCGGTCACCTTGAAATTCCGGTCTACGGCACGGAACGTATAATCTCCTCCCAATATGAAATGGATGGAGCGTTGTGACTTTAGATCTTTGTTCAATACCGTGATATTATTGCCGTTCTTATCTTTGTCTACTCTACGTAATTCCTTGTAGAAGGGCGATTGATAATACAGTCCGGTGGCGAAACGGAGCGTCAAGTCTTGGTCGAAGTTCGGGATAAAGCCCAATGAGGCACGGGGACTGAAAAGGAACTCCTTATTATAAGTCCAATAACTACCTCTAACTCCTGCGACTAACGTGAACAGACCTTGCTTGGTCCTGAATTTGAATGCGTCTTGCGCATAAGCGGAAAAGCGTGTGCTTTCTATCTGATTATCAGAAAAGAGGTTCGAATATACACTTACGTTATTACCGGTTTGGGGCAAAGAATAACCTGAGGAATCCCTTTTTTCCCATTCACTGATCTTATCATTGATTTTCTCCATTTGTACCGTGGCTCCCCATTTCAACGTATTGTTTAAAAGGCGGGCCATCCCATAGTGCCCGACATTCATGACGGTGGAGTTCAAACGGTTTCGTGCGTGCTCGTGATAACGGCCTACGGACATGGCGGCTGACGCGTCGTCATTCGGATTTTCCGCTCCGTTCTCGCTCAGCCAATATTCTCCGGCGATATCGTATCCCTCTTCTTCCTTGCTTTTGAAAGCGGAGGCTTGAAGTCCCAACTCTGTGTTCTCATTGGGGTTGTGTTTCAATGTAAGCGCACCGAATAAGGTTTGGAAACGGTCTCTTTCCCTTCCGTCGAAATAGACTTTGAAGTTCTTGGGATGCTCGGCTGTACCGAAAGAGGTTTCCCGGCTATAAGGGGTGAATTTATAATTATTGTTAGCGAGGTTTCCCAAGAAATTGATTTCCCATTTAGGGGCCAATTGGTACGTGATGTAAGTTTGCAGATCGATAAATTTAGGGTCGTATTCTGCGTCTGTATCCATGGTACCCAAAATAGACCGACCGCTTTTAAAGCGGAAACCCGTTACTTGGGTAAATTTACCGATAGAACTGCCTACATAAGCATTCGCACCCAACAAGCTCGCGGAAGCCGAGCCTTCGAATATCTTAGGCTTTTTATAGGTAATATCCAGCACGGAACTCATCTTGTCTCCGTAACGGGCCTCGAAGCCACCGGCGGCGAAATTGACCGCCTCTGTCAGGTCCGGATTGATAAAGCTAAGGCCCTCTTGTTGTCCCGAGCGAATCAGAAGCGGACGGAATACCTCGATCCCATTCACATAAACGATATTTTCATCATAACTACCTCCACGTACGGAATACTGGGAACTTAACTCGTTATTGGACGATACTCCGGCAAACGTAACGACCAAGCTCTCTATACTACCTCCGGAGGGATCGGGCAATAACTTGATTTTGTCCGCATTTAGGGACTCCATGGTCGTGGTCTGCTTGCGGATGGCAGTAACAGATACTTCCCCTAAATCAAATGAGGTATTGTTCATCTGTACGTTCAGGCGCATATCGGCTTGTGCCGAGGGAATGATACGTTCAGCCTTATTATATCCCAGACAAGAGTAAATAATGGAGATAGAATCCCCCGGCGATATGGAAAAGGAATAATATCCCTTCTCGTTGGTCATGGAGCCGATCAACGTGTTCTTAACCCGGACATTCACTAATTCCAGAGGGTTACCGTCGGCGTCACGGACATAACCAGTGATTTTTATGCGGCCTTCGCCAAAGGCACTCACGGAAATAAGTATAAATAGCAGCGCGGCTATCGCACGAATCTTCATAATCTATTGTTCAATTATAAAAATACTAACGAGAAAAAAGAACGATACGTATATATGGGTGCAAAAAATTATATTTATATTTGCGAATCTTAATATTAAAAGAGTACAAAGAACGAAAAAAATGGAGAGTTTTGCAACACTTATACAAAATAGAAGAAGTACACGTAAGTTTACCGAACAACTACTTTCACCCGAGCAGGTAGAACTGATCTTGAAAGCGGCGTTGATGGCTCCGGCCTCAAAACGTAGTAATCCTTGGCAGTTCGTGGTCGTGGAAGATAAGGAAATGTTGAAGAAACTTGCCGGGTGTAAGAAAAATGGTTCTGCTTTTCTGGAGGGTTGTGCCTTGGCCGTGGTTGTCTTGGCGAATGTGATGGAAAGCGATGTTTGGATCGAGGACGCTTCGGTCGCTTCTATTTATATGCAATTGCAGGCGGAGGATTTGGGATTGGGCAGTTGCTGGTGTCAGATCCGGAACCGGGTAACAGAGGACGAGGCGGATTCGAATAATTATGTTCGTTCGTTGCTGGATATCCCTTATCAATTGGATGTCTTGTCTATCATTGGTATCGGTTATAAGGATCAGGTTCGTAAGCCTTTTGATGAATCCCATTTACAATGGGAGAAGATACATATAGGAAAGTTCTCTCTTCCGGAAGAAAATAAAGAGGCGGAAGAATGAGAGTCGTATTTGTTGGTGCTGGAAACTTAGCTACCCGGCTTTCGTTGGAAATGCGTAAGTCCGGAATGAGTATCGGGCAAGTGTATAGTCACACAAGTGAGCATGCTAAGATTTTAGCCGATGAATTGGGATGTGGGTGGACTGTTGTCCCGGAAGATATTGTGGAAGATGCCGACTTGTATGTTTTCTCTTTGAAAGATGCCGTGCTCCAAGATGTTATCGCCCGTGTAAAACCGAATAACGGTTTGTGGGTGCATACGGCAGGGAGTATGCCAATCTCTGTATTTGAAGGTCTTACGGCTAGATATGGGGTGGTTTATCCGTTACAAACGTTTAGTAAGAGTAGGGAGGTGGATTTCAAGAAAATACCGTTCTTTTTAGAGGCGAACTCGTCTGAAGATGAGAAGGTGCTGGGAGAGGTGGCTAGGGCGCTCTCCAGTGATGTCCGTTTCCTCTCCTCCGAGAAGCGAAAGAACTTACATTTAGCGGCGGTTTTCGCTTGTAATTTTACGAATCATATGTATGCGCTAGCTGAAAAGATCTTGGAAGAACAGCAAATACCGGGAGAGGTCTTGCTACCTTTGATAGACGAGACAGCCGCTAAGGTACATGTAATGTCGCCGGCGCGAGCCCAAACGGGACCAGCTATACGATATGACGAGAATGTGATAAACAAACATATGGCTATGCTTAAAGATCCGGATATGCGAAATCTATATGAGCTGATTAGCCGAAGTATACATAAGGAGGCTCGACATGAGTAGTATAAACTATGATTTGAGAAAAATAAAGGCTTTTGTCTTTGATGTAGACGGGGTGCTATCCTGCGATGTGATTCCGCTTCACCCGAATGGCGATCCGATGCGTACTGTCAATATCAAGGATGGCTATGCCTTGCAATTGGCCGTGAAGAAAGGTTATGAGGTCGCTATAATTACGGGCGGATATACGGAAGCCGTACAGATTCGCTTTTCTCGTTTAGGAATACAACATATTTATATGCGTAGCGCTGTAAAGGTGCATGACTTTAAGGATTTCATGGAAAAAACGGGCTTGTCTCCTGAGCAAATCATGTATGCGGGTGATGATATTCCTGATTATGAGGTAATGACGCGAGTCGGATTGCCGGTGGCACCTGCGGATGCGGCTCCGGAGATCAAGGAGATAGCGAAATATATATCCTCCCGGCGAGGTGGCGAAGGCGTAGCTAGGGACGTGATCGAGCAAACGATGCGGGCTCAAGGACACTGGTTCGGCGAGGAGGCTTTTGGGTGGTAAAATTTTGGTGAATGTGTAACGCTTAATCGAATAGGTTATGTTAGAGAATTTAAAAAAGTACAAGATCGTCTTAGCCTCTAATTCTCCGAGACGACGGAATTTGTTATCTGGTCTGGATATCGACTTCGAGGTGAGGGTAATTCCGGATATTGACGAGTCTTACCCGGATTCTATTGACTCCATGGAGATCCCTTTATATATTGCCCGTTCGAAAGCGGAGGCCTATAAATCGACTATGGCAGATGATGAATTGCTGATCACGGCGGACACGATCGTCTGGACGTTTGACGGGGTTATGGGGAAGCCTGCGAACCGGGAGGAAGCTTATGCTATGCTTCATGCTTTGTCGGATCATGTACATCAGGTAATAACTGGCGTTTGTATCATGACGAAGGACAAAAATGTAGGCTTTTCCGTCGAATCTGCGGTTTGTTTCGCAAAATTGGGTGATGAAGAGATTAATTATTATTTGGATAAATATAAACCTTATGATAAAGCGGGAGGGTATGGCATTCAGGAGTGGATCGGTTATATCGGGGTAGAGGCTATCAATGGTAGCTTTTATAACGTGATGGGATTACCTGTGCAAAAGCTTTATCAGGAATTGAAACATTTTTAATCTCAATTCAAGGTAAAGTATTTATCCTTCATATAATATTCTATCTGATTTAATGTGTGCGCTAAGGCTGGGGGAATCGGTAAGACGACCGGTTTCTCCACATTCCATTCCGGGTCATTTATGATCATGTCGGATAGGCTGCCCGCATGTATTAAGATAAGGCGGGTAGGGGCTGAGGCTATAACCTTATGATTGGTGTTTTGCGCAAGTAGCATGAAATGATCTTTTGCCACTTCCGCTATATGTGTCCCTTCTTGGCTGTAAATAATAAGTTTTCCCGAAAATACGAAGATTAATAGATTATCCGTGGTTGTGGTATTAAACAGGGAATCTCCGGCTCTCAGTATTTTGCATTCAAGTTGATTTAGATAACGCTTCATGTAGGAACTTAAGGATTTTCGAGGATAGCCAATGTTTTTCTGTTAGGAAGGTATTCCAACATACCTTTTGAGTAGGTGACTTTCTGTTGTCCGTTGTTGTCCGCATAAATAATAAAATACTCTATTTGGGGGATGGATTGTGCCAGTAGCTTCGCTTTCTCGACTCCCAAAACCATGAAAGTCGTAGCGTAAGCGTCTGCTGTCATACAATCTTCCGCCACGATGGTCGCGCTAAGAATATTTTGTCCAGCGGGATAACCGGTCGCCGGATTGATCGTATGGGCATATTTCTTACCATCCTTGATGTAGAAGTTTCGGTAGTCACCAGAAGTAGCCACACCCCCTTTTTGGCATAATTGTACGATCTCTTCAACATCATTTGTTACGCCACTTGTCCCTATTTCCGGCTTGTTGATGCCGACTCGCCAACAGTCACCTTGTTGATTTACGCCTTTCATGGTGACCTCACCACCTATTTCTACCATGTAGTTCTTTACGCCTTCCTTTTCCAGCAGGCGGGCGATGACATCGCAAGCATAACCTTTTGCGATGGACGAACAATTCAATAGAATCCGGGGATCTTCTTTGATGATTTTCTTTCCTTCCAATCTCACTTTTTGATAACCGACGAAAGCCTTGATGCTATCGATCATCTGCGGGGTTACGCTATCCATCTTACTGAATCCGAATCCCCATAGATTAATTAATGGAGCACAAGTAATATCAAAAGCTCCTCCTGATTTTTGGGAGATTTCTTCCGCCTTATTGAATACTTCGGTAAACCATTCGTCTACCTCCACATCCTCGTTATTATTGACTTTCGCGATCGTGGAGTTGGGGTTGAAAGGATTTAAGGAGAGGTTAAAACGTTGCAGCTCGCTGTCGATCTTATCGGTTAGGATTTGCTTGGCCTTGTATTTGATGTGGTAACTTGTATGAAAAACAGAACCACTCTCTTCGAAATATTGGCCCTTGTCCGAGCAAGCCGTAAGCGATAAGATCAACAGGCTGACTAATATGGAAATATTCTTGCGCATCATTATGAAATTTTATGTCGCGAACTTACATAAAAAATTCCATATATGCCCCTTTCATGGGGGAGACGCTATTGTGTGTATAAATATCAAGGATTCCTTTTTTATATTGTGACTCTGGTTTTATCCAATGTGCACGCCTTTCGGATAGGATCTTTTCTATCTCTTCCACGCTTCTCTCAATACTGTCGGTACCGATTATATCCAATGTTCTCGCTGGAATATCGATACGGATCAAGTCATCGTTCTCGACCAAGGCGATTGGTCCCCCCTCGGAAGCCTCCGGGGATACATGTCCGATCGCCGGGCCTCGGGTCGCTCCGGAGAAACGACCGTCGGTGATCAATGCGATGGTCTCTACCAGCTCAGGATCGGAGGCGATCGCTTCTGTCGTATAAAACATTTCTGGCATTCCACTTCCTTTCGGTCCTTCATAACGGATAAATACCGCTTCTCCCGGATGGATTTTCTTTTGTAATACCGCCTCAATAGCGTTCTCCTCACAATCGAATACCCTCGCTTTCAGGGTGACTTGCATCAAGCGGGGTGAAATCGCCGAATGTTTTACGACTGCCCCTTCGGGCGCTAAATTTCCTTTCAATATAGCGATGGCTCCTTGTGCCTTGATCGGTGTATGAAGAGGTTTGATAATATCGCCAACCTTTACTCCTAGGGTAGGAAGATATTTATGGCAATTCTCATAGAAGCCGTTGAGTTGTAAATCTTTTAAGTTTTCTTCCAATGTTTTGCCGGTAACAGTCATGACGTCGAGATGGAGGAATTCTTTAATTTCTTCCATGATCGCCGGTACGCCTCCCGCATACCAGAAATATTCGCCGGGCCAAAAACCGCTGGGACGTATATTTAAAAGGTAGGGGATCTTACGATGTATCTTGTCGAACAAATCCGGTGATAACTGGATTCCCAGTTCGTGGGCGATAGCTGGAAGATGAAGCAGGCTGTTGCTGGAACCCGCTATGGCGGCATGTACCATGATCGCATTTTCAAATGCTTGTATCGTCATGATATCGGAGGGTTTTAACTCTTCTTTCGCTAGTCCGAGTGCATGTTCTCCGGCTTTACGGGCGGTTTCTTTTAACTCGGGTAAATGGGCGGGGATCAAGGCGGAGCCCGGTAAAGCGATGCCAAGCGCTTCTGCCATTACTTGCATCGTAGAGGCGGTACCCATGAAAGAGCAAGCTCCACAATCCGGACATGCGTCACGCTTATAAACCATGAATTGTTCTTCCGTTATTTCTTTTCGCTCGTATTGGGCGCTATAGGTACCGATTTGTTCTAACGTGAGTAGGTTGGGACCGGCTTTCATTATACCACCGGGCATGAATATAGCAGGCATATCTAGCCGGGCTATCGCCATCAAATGCGCAGGGACGGATTTGTCGCAACTGGCTATAAAGACACCAGCGTCGAAAGGAGTCGCTTTTACATGAATCTCCATCATGGCGGCCATGATATCACGGGAGACTAATGAGTAGTTCATACCATCGTGTCCCTGCGCCTCTCCATCACAAATATCAGTGACGAAGTAGTTTGCGGCACGTCCCCCCTTTTCCTTTATACCGATTCCGGCCTCGTCCACCAATTTATCCAGATGGGCGCTTCCCGGATGGCTATGTCCGTAACTGCTTTCTACAATGATTTGCGGTTTACTCAATTCGTCGATTTTCCAACCGCTGCCTAGCCGGAGTGAATCCAGCTCCGGCGCTAGTTTTCGTAATTGCTGGCTTTTCATGTCTATTAATTAATGTATAAGGTTATTTATTCAATAAGGTATCCCTAGCTAAAGAATACATGCTCTATCAAAATCTTTGTACCGATACCGATTAAGATTAAACCTCCGATGAGGTCCAGCTTCAAGTCGATTCTCTTGCCGAATCGGTTACCGAAATAGACACCGAAGGCAGAGATAGCGAAGGTGACAACACCGATAGTCGAGGCTTGCAGCAAGAGCGGTGATTTTAAGATCGCCAGAGAGATTCCTACGGCGAGGGCATCGATACTTGTCGCTATTCCCAATCCGCATAATGTCCGGTTACATAGAGGATCGAATTTCCCGTCTTCCTCCTCTTCCTTCGTGCTATCGTATATCATTTTTCCACCTAAGTAAAGCAAGAGGGTAAATGCGATCCAATGGTCGAAGGCGCAAATGTATTTTTCGAATCCTAATCCCATCGTATAACCGATCACGGTCATTCCGGCTTGGAATATACCGAGCACGCTCGCTATCTTAATAATATTACCGGCGGTGCAGTTGTTCTTAAGAACTGCGCCGCCGGTAACTGATACTGCTAGGCTATCCATGGATAAGCCGATCGCTAGTAGCAGAACTTCAATGTATAACATACTAGAATGATTCCCGTTTAATAATTTCTTCTATGGGCTTACGTTTCTTTGGAGTCTCATCGAATAATGCCGGGTCGGAAGGATAGCCGAACGGTATCAGTACAACAGGCTCGATCGTTTCCGGAATTTTAAAATGTTTACGGCAAAGCTCCGTGTCGAAATTGCAAACCCAACAAGTACCCAATCCTTGTTCGGCAGCGGCTAAACAAATGTGTTCCGTGGCGATAGCCGTATCGATATCCATATGATTCTTATGATCGCCCCGTTTCCAAGATTGCTGATGATCTCCGCAAACGATCAAGTAATAAGGCGCTTGCTTGAACCATTCCCGGGGATAGCATTCTTGTAATTTAGCTTTTCCTTCCGCACTTTGAACCCATACAAAATACCAAGGTTGATAATTTACCGCCGAAGGGGCCAAACGAGCTGCTTCTAGGATATAATCAATCTTTTCTTGCTCTACGTTTTTGGGGGCATACTTTCGGATAGAGCAACGTTTTCTCGCTAATTCTAGGAAACTCATATCTCATCCTCTATTTTATAGTTATTGCGATTCGGAGAATTGCGGGAAATCAACTCCCCGATAAAGCCCGCTAGGAACATCTGGGTTCCCAGAATCATCGCTGTCAATGAAATATAGAAATAAGGGGAACTTGTAACCAAAGGTCTTAGATCTCCAGAGTACATCGAGATCAATTTCATGCTGAGTACGATTACTAGAGCGATAAAACCAATGAAGAACATAGCGCTTCCCCATAAACCGAAGAAGTGCATCGGTTTCTTTCCGAATTTGGAAGTAAACCAAAGCGTGATCAAATCAAGATAACCGTTCACGAAGCGATCCAACCCGAATTTAGTAGTTCCGTACTTGCGGGCTTGATGTTTCACTACTTTCTCGCCAATCTTGTGAAATCCGGCAATCTTAGCTAAATAAGGTATGTAACGGTGCATATCGTTATACACCTCTATATTTTTAATGACAACATTCTTATACGCTTTCAATCCGCAATTGAAATCGTGTAAGTTCTTTATTCCCGAGAATTTACGAGCTGTCGCGTTGAATAATTTCGTGGGGATCGTCTTAGACAACGGGTCATATCTTTTCTTTTTCCAACCGGATACCAGATCGTACCCGTCTTCGGTGATCATCCGGTAAAGTTCGGGTATCTCATCCGGGCTGTCCTGTAGATCGGCGTCCATGGTAATGACTACGTCACCTTTAGCCCGCTGGAATCCGCAGTGCAATCCCGGCGACTTGCCGTAGTTGCGACGGAACTTGATTCCCCGGATATGTGGAGAACGTTGTTTCAACTCCTCGATCACTTCCCAAGAATTATCCGTACTACCGTCATTCACGAAAATGACTTCGTAGGTATAATTATGTTCTTTCATCACCCGCTCTATCCACGAGAATAACTCGGGTAAAGACTCGGCTTCGTTATACAACGGGATAACAACTGATATGTCCATTATTTGTCTGTAATTAACTTTTTAGCGGTTTTCAGTGATGGAACCAGTCGAATTGTTCCTGCACAAGAGAGCCGCTACCGGTATAGAAAGTATGATGCCGTAAAATACGTTATTAAATATTCCTTGTATGGCCATATGGATTGGCGAGATGCGAATATTGCTGAGCGAGTCGAGCATATCCGAGTTAACTTGGCTATCTTTTAATGCAGTCGTTAATTGCCCGATCGCATTTGCCACGAAATCAGGTGGGGCGATGAACTGATAAAAGACAAAGTATTCAAGCGAGACGATCAATGCGGCGAAAAAATACAACATCGTGCCGAATCTCCATGCATGAAAGAAACTGATCCTTCCACCGATGTCGTGCCGATATCTTTTCGTCATGTAGTAGGCGATGAAAGGGACGGCGAGCGTCAATAGCCAATAGACAAGACTCAAGGAGGGGACTGAAACGCTGAAGATGAAAAAGATGTATTTCACTACCCAATATATACCCATGGCCAAACCATAAGTCATAGCGCCTTTTAAAAGTAAATTCTTATTCTCTTCCATGATGTTGCTGTTTTGAATTCTTATCAGCAAAGTTAATATATTAATGCAAATGCGCAACTATATTATGTCTAAAATAGAAAAAAGGAAGCCTACGTATAAGCTTCCTTTTAAGTTGTGTTTTATCTGAGCCTCTTGTCGGATTCGAACCAACGACCCCGAGATTACAAATCACGTGCTCTGGCCAACTGAGCTAAAGAGGCAGGTGGGTAAGCTTACTACATCGCGCCGCTACAACCAAGTACCCTTGCTGCGGTCAAGCCCTGGGGGATTCCGAGGGAGCATGCCGTGTAGGACTTACCCGGGTGCAAAAGTAGATATTATTTTTTACTTTGCAAGCGTTTTCTTACTCTTGGGATGATAATTGTTTATAAAGAATTGAAAACCTTATGCTTTTGGTAATGTTAAAAAATGTTTTATGTATTGTGGCCGATGGTTTATCAAAGAATGTTGATTTTTTCATTGTGAGGAAAAAACATTTTCATCATGAAGAAAAAGTATTTTCACCGTGAAGAAAAAGTATTTTCATCACGATGAAAAAACAGTTTATTTGGAAGAGGTTCCGCTTTCCAATATGCTGACGATGGAGAACAACGTAAAGCAGATCGCTCCCAGTCCGGCCAATACCCGTGCGGGAATGGCATAATAACTATGCTCGGCCGCCATCTCGAAAAGGAAAGCGGAGAGGAAAAGGCAGAATAAAGCCGTGAATATAGGAATCAATGGAATCCGGTTGGCAAGCTTGAATTCTTCCCTCCATATTTTAGACAGCAAGATCACCTTGCTGGAGATACTATAGCAAACTAATCCAAGGCCGATCATGATATATCCGGTTGAGGCATTAGCCGGGTCGCTATCTCCTAATACGAAGAGACCCCATATCAGACTGATAGATCCCATCAGGATGACAAAACGGTGCCATAACCTTTTTTCCAATCGGGAATATGTGTTTCTTATTTGTCGGGCGATCGTGGCGACTAAAGCGATTAAGCTGCTGCAAATACATGCTAGTCCGGCCATCACGTGCCCGGCGACAAAGTATTGGGAATGCTCGTCGCTATGCGCTAGCAACCGGTAAGCCCAAATCCATGCGACTATGGATATAAATGATGCTACAAGGATCAAGAATACCCCCTGCCAAAAGTTGAACGCTTTGTCTGGTATTCTGGGATCGTCGCTTTTGGCGTTCATTTGTATTAAGGTGAATCGGGTAGAGGCGGTAGCCGTTGTCGCTACGCATGCGGTTATAAGGCCCACCCCGCAAATGACATGGCCCGCGACAAAGTCTGCTGGCGCCGGTGAGGACATGAGTAAGATAAAGCCCGCCAGAAAAGTGATGGTTGCCGAGAGATATCCAAGGATAGGCAAAGCGAATCTGGCTACATTATTATATGTATGGATAATTTGACGAATAATGGTCGCTGCCGTAGCGAACAAAGCTATACAAATAAAGCCAAGAGAGAATACGACAGGTCCGGCGACGAATCTGCTGGAGTCCACTCCATAGTTAAAGACAAAAAATCCATAACCGAAACAAAAGAGGGCCATTAGCAATGGAATCGCCCTGAATAAGACACTAATCCCGTAATTCATAACTTGTTTTTTATTTAGATTTTTCTTCAAACAGAGATGCGATCCTTTTTGTTCAAGAAGAATTTTAGAGGTTATGCGATGTTTTTGCGTGTTATTTCATCATTTTTGTTTTTCTTTGCGGAAAATATCAGAGAAGTGAATCTTATTATAGAACAAGGTAACACGTCATCAAAGGTCGCTGTGTATAAAAATGGGCATATAGAGGCTTCTTTTGTATACAAGCAATTCGGTGTATCTGTGGTCGCTGCTCTTTTTGAGAAGTACGCTTTTACGCAAGGCATTTTATCGACGGTGATAGATACGGACGATGAGTTGATCGCTTATCTAAAAAATAAGCTTCAGCGTTTTGTCTTTCTGGATGAACATGTAGCTTTACCGATCAAGGTGGAATATGGGACGCCGAAAACGCTAGGCAAGGACCGTTTGGCCGCTGTCGTGGGGGCGAATTATTTGCGGCCGGGAAAAAATCTGCTGGTTATCGATGCCGGTACCGCTATCACGTATGAGGTGATAGAAGCGCCGGGTATCTTTCTGGGGGGGAATATCTCTCCGGGGATGACTACTCGTTTTCGAGCGTTGAACCATTTTACGAAGAAGCTGCCTTTGGTAACGGAAGAGGATGATATACCGCTTATCGGGAGAAGTACGGAAACGGCTATCCAAGCGGGTGTGGTGAATGGGATTGTTTACGAGATGGACGGATATATTGACGAGCTGAAAGTAAAATATCCGGATCTTTTGGTTTTTTTAACAGGCGGTCATTCGTTTTATTTTGAAAGACGGCTAAAAAACTCCATCTTTGCAGACATTAATTTAGTGTTGACAGGATTAAACAGAATCTTAGAGTATAATGTTGAAAATTAATAAGGTAGTAATAATAAGTTTTCTTATCTTTACACAATTGCCATTGTGGGCTCAAAATAACACGAACTCGCCTTATACGCGATTTGGATATGGAGAGTTGGCGGATCGATCTTTTGGTGCCGGAAGGGCGATGGGTGGAGTCGGTTATGGATTAAGGTCCTCTAAACAGATAAATCCATTAAATCCAGCATCTTATAGTTGCATGGACTCGTTGACATTCCTTTTTGATTTTGGTGCGTCCGGTCAGGTGTCTTGGTTCTATGACGGTACGAACAAGCAACGACAGATGAATGGAAACGTGGAGTATATCGCCATGCAATTTCCGATCACCCGGCGTTTAGCGATGAGTATTGGTTTATTACCTTATTCATATGTAGGATATGATTTCGGCGAGAGCCGTACCGAGGGCGGTTTAAGTTGGGGAGAAAGCTTTAGTGGCGAAGGTGGCTTAAGCGATGCCTATTTAGGGCTCTCCTATGATATTTGGAAGAAGCGTCTTTCCATTGGTGTAAACGCCGGATTTTTATTTGGAAATATTACACATTCCCGTAACTTGATTTTTCCCAGCTCGACAGGGGCGGACAATGTGTATAGAAACCAACGTTATGAGATTCGTGATTTAAAGTTAGATTTTGGTATTCAATATACGCATCCTTTGAGTAAGACGGAGCATGTCACGGTAGGTTTCGTCTACTCTCCCGGAAAGAAGTTGAATACGACTGTGTATGATATTCAGACTGTTGGCTCTTTGTCTTCTACATCTGGATATACGAGGAATGATACGATTAAGGATTATCGGTTTGATATGCCGAATTCTTACGGAGCAGGTATCTCTTATGTGAAGGAGAACCGGTTGACGTTAGCCGCTGATTTCTTGTATGAGGACTGGGCGAACGCTTATTTTGATAACGAGAAAGGCCAATTCAAGAATCGTACACGTGTGGCGGCTGGTGCCGAGTTTATTCCTCGTTATGATAATCGTAATTATTTGGGGCGTATCAGATACCGTGCCGGTTTTCATTATAGCAATTCGTACTTAAGAGTCAGTCGCTCCGAGGAGAATGGTTATAAAGGACATGGTTATAATGAATATGGGGCGAGTGTCGGTTTTGGGCTTCCATTGATCGATAACCGTTCATTAGTGAACCTGTCATTTGAATACGTGAAGATCCGTCCGGAATTACGTACAATGATTGATGAGCAGTATTTCCGGTTTACGGTGAACTATACATTTAACGAATTATGGTTTTTTAAACGAAAAGTGGATTAAACCGGGAATGGCCGAAAGGGTCTAATGAGTATGATACTTTTTTGAAGGAATATAAATATTATAGCTAACTTTAATAGAAAGAGATATGAAGATCAAAGTTTTATTACTAGCGCTTGGATGTACTATGGGTACGTTAGGCGCTTATGCGCAGAAAGGAGTAGATAATGGTACACAGTTCGGTTCCGGTGAGGATAGCGTGCGTTGTATTACCAATATCAGCTTGTTCGTTCCTTATGCGAAAGCCGGAAACTTCAAAGACGCCTTTGATTTCTGGAAGATCGTGTACGATGAGTGTCCTGCCGCTACAAAAGATATCTATTTGTACGGTGTGAAAATTATGGGCTGGAAGATCGCCCAAGAGAAAGATCCCGCTAAGAAGAAAGCTCTTATTGATGATTTGATGGGAGTTTACGACAAGCGTGTGAAATATTTTGGAAATGATCGCCGGTATGGAAAAGACTGGATCGTTGCTCGAAAAGTGCAAGATTATTTAGCGCAAACTGGCGATAATGCCGACTATAATCAGGCCTATACTTGGTTGAAGGAGATCGTTGATGAGAAAGGTGCTGATACGGAGGCTCTAGGTCTCTCCTTGTTTAGTTTCTCTTCTATGAAGAAAATGGTTAACGATCCGAACTTCAAAGAACAGTATATTCAAGATTATTTGAAGGTTTCTGGTGGCTTGGATGCTCAATTAAAAGCTGCGCAGGCTGCAAACAATCAAAAAGAAGTGAATGCCTTGACCGCATATAAGAGTGGTGTTGATAATGCCTTTGCGAATAGTGGTGCTGCCGATTGCGAGACTTTGCAGAATTTGTATGCTGCTAAGATCGAGGAGAATAAGGACAACTTACCTTATTTGAAAGAGACTATATCCTTGTTGAGAAGAACAGGTTGCCAAGAAATCGAGGCTTACTTTTTGGCATCAGACTATGCTTATCGTCAAGAACCTAGTGCCGAGGCAGCTGTTGGGCTAGGAAAGAAAGCCGTTAAGATAAAGGATTATGATACGGCTATTAAATACTTTGATGAGGCCGCAAATTTAGAAACGGACGCGACTTCAAAAGCTGATGATTATTATATGATCGCATTGTTGCTGTTTGAGCAAAATGCTTATTCAAAGGCTAGACAATATTGCCAGAAAGCTTTGGAGGCAAATCCTAATTATGGCAATGCCTATTTATTGATCGGTAAGATGTATGCCGCTACTTCCAAGTCTGTTTTCCCGAACGACGGAGTACTGGCAAGAGCTGCTTATAATGCCGCTATCGATAAATTTGAGAAAGCGAAACAGGTAGATCCGAGTGTTGCTGAAGAGGCTAATACTTTGATATCATCTTATCGTGCTCACCTTCCTTCTACGGAGGAGATCTTCATGCACCCGGATTTGGAGAAGGGCAAACCTTTCACTGTCGGTGGTTGGATCGGAGAGCGTACAACGATTCGGTAATTATGATAGGAAATCGTTTTCATTGTAAAACGGAAAATATGGGCATAACAACTACCTTCGTGGTGGTTGTTATGCTTCTTTTGTTTTCTGCCTCTTGCAGTAAGGAGCATAAGGAGGTGGTTGATGTTGAGTTTGACCCGGACAAGACTTATACGATGAAGGCTACGGATGTGTCATCCTTGATCTCCGATTCTGGTATCACGAGATATCGCTTGAAAGCGAAAGAGTGGCAGATTTATGGGAAGGCGGCGGAACCCCATTGGTATTTCCCTGAGGGGATCTACGTGGAGAAGTTCGATACCTTATTCCAGACAGAAGCGAGTATTAAGGCGGATACAGCCTATTATTATGATAAAAAAGGGCTTTGGGAGCTGATCGGTAATGTAGAGGTGGAAAGTCTGCAAGGGGAGCATTTTGAGACTTCCCAATTGTTCTGGGACCAGAAGCAAGAGAAGGTTTATTCTGATAAGTTTATGCGTATCGAGCAAGAAGATAAGATCATAACAGGTATAGGTTTTGAGTCGAACCAAGATATGACTCAGTATAAGATATTTAACTCACAGGGTATTTTCCCGGTGAGCGATGCTCCGGCCGATACGACACGGACAGCTCAGGGGGATAGTGCCCGGGTAGATGTGTCACAAATAGATTCAATAAAAAGTAATTAAGGTGGGGACGCTGACTTATATTTTAATTTCCCTCGCATTTTCCGCATTCTTTTCCGGGATGGAGATCGCTTTTATCTCCTCCAATAAGCTTCGTTTCGAGCTGGATAAGAAGGAACGTAGTCTATCCAGTAAGATACTGGGTATTTTCTATCGTAATCCAAATTTGTTTATCTCTACCATGTTGGTAGGAAATAATATTGCGTTGGTCGTTTATGGTCTTCAGATGGCAATCGTATTGGAGCCGTTTATAGCCAAGGTGGTTGCGAATGAGGCATTGATCGTTTTTATCCAATCCGTGATATCTACGATCTTGATCTTGTTTGCCGGGGAGTTTATTCCCAAGACCATATTTAAGTTGAATCCTAATTTATCACTCAATATATTTGCGATACCATTATTTATCATATATATCATCCTGTATCCGGTCTCCAAGTTCTCATCCCTGCTATCTTTTTTGATTTTGAAGTTAGGGGGCGTGAAGAACTTGAAAAGTTCACCTCAGGCATTAGGCAAGGTAGACTTGGATTATTTTATACAGCAAAGTCTGGAAGATGCTCCGCAAAAT
Organism: Parabacteroides sp. AF21-43; assembly: GCF_003635435.1. Classification (NCBI taxonomy): domain Bacteria; kingdom Pseudomonadati; phylum Bacteroidota; class Bacteroidia; order Bacteroidales; family Tannerellaceae; genus Parabacteroides; species Parabacteroides sp. AF21-43. The sequence continues at coordinate 25,388 of NZ_QTMG01000018.1, forward strand.
TCGGATATGGATACGGAGGTTAAGATTTTCCAAAACGCCTTAGACTTCTCGAATGTCCGTTTGAGGGATTGTATCGTGCCCCGGACGGAGATTGTAGCCTGTGATACGTCTGCTACGATAGAGGAATTGCGTTCTAAGTTTATCGAGACAGGACTTTCGAAGATATTGGTGTATAACGAGAATATTGACGATATTATCGGGTATATCCATTCTTCCGAGCTTTTCAAGAATCCGGAGGATTGGACCCAGCATATCCGTAGCGTATCGATCGTTCCGGAGACGATGGCGGCGAATAAACTGATGAAACTGCTGATGCAAGAGAAGAAGAGCTTGGCTGTTGTCGTGGATGAGTTTGGCGGTACGTCGGGTATCGTGACACTTGAGGATTTGGTGGAGGAGATTTTCGGAGAGATTGAGGACGAGCACGATATGAAGTCGCATGTGGCTAAAAAAGTATCGGACAATGAGTATTTGCTGTCGGGTAGAATGGAGATTGATACCTTGAACGAAATGTTCGGGTTGGATCTTCCGGAGTCGGATGATTATGTCACCATCGCCGGTTTTATCTTGCACTTCTATCAAAAATTCCCGAAATTGAACGAGACTGTCCAGATCGATAAATATTCGTTTAAGATAATCAAAGTAACGGCTACGAAGATCGAACTTGTACGTATGAAAGTAGGGATTTGATAAAAAAAAGGATTATATGCTGTGGAATTTCCTTTTTTTCATATCTTTGTGCCCTTAAAATGTGAAATAATAAACTTTAAAAAATAATAAAGATAAATGGCTACGCTGGAAAAAATTAGAAGCAAAGCAGGACTGCTGGTACTCGTGGTGGGTTTGGCATTGTTCGCTTTTATCATTGGAGACTTTTTAAACTCTGGTTCTACTTATTTTAGGCAATCACAGGAACGGATCGCCGAGATTGATGGAGAGGTTGTAAAAATTCAAGATTATCAAGGTCGCGTTGATGAGATGGCCGAGATGTATAAGATGCAATCCGGTTCAGCCAGCCTGCCCGAGGAATATATGACACAGATTCGCCAGTCCGTATTCGATGCGATGGTACAAGAGGTCGTGTTGGACGAGGCTACTGCTAAATTAGGTATGGGAGTAAGTCCGGAAGAATTGTTTGATATGGTTCAAGGTGAGAATATCTCTCCGTTGATCCAACAAATGCAAATGTTTACGAATCCTCAGACTGGTGCTTTTGATAAGGCCGCTTTGTTGAATTTCTTGAAACAAATCGATTCCGATAATATCGCTAGCTATCCGGCAGATCAACAGGCACAGCTGATTCAAGCTAAGAACTTCTGGTTGTTCTGGGAGAAGAACATCAAACGTCAACGTTTGGAGCAAAAATATACGACATTATTGAGCAAGGCTATTTCCGCGAATTCATTGGACGCTAAGGAAGCTTATAATGATAATGCCGAGAATTCGGATATCATTTACGCTATGCAATCATATGCTACGATTCCGGATTCAACGATTGAGGTAAGCAAGAGCGAGATCGAGAAATTGTATAACCAACGCAAGGAGCTTTATAAACAAAAAGAATCTAAGGTAATTAAATATATCGCCGTAGATATCCGTCCGAGTAAAGAGGATTATGATAAGGCACAGGCCGAGATCGAGAGCTTGAAAGAGGAGCTGGCTACGTCTGAAAGAGTGGCTGATGTAGTAAACGAGAACTCTGAGGTTCCTTATGTTGACGCTTTCTTCACGGAGAAGGCTTTGGATCCGGAGATGAAACAATTCGCTACGACTTCTGAGGTTGGCGCTGTTTATGGTCCTGTATTCGAGAATGACAAATACAGAATGTTTAAGCTAGTCGATAAGACGGTCGCTCCGGACTCAGTAAAAGTTAGCCACATCATGTTGGCCGGTAAATCTGAGGCTGAGACAACAGCTTTGGCTGATAGCTTGATGGGGGCGTTGAAAGGTGGCGCTAATTTCGCTGAATTAGCTAAGAAATACTCAGCAGACCAAGCCGCCGAGAATGGTGGTGAACTAGGTTGGTTTACAGAGGTTACCGCTTTGAGAGGTGTGAATGATGATTTTAAGAAGGCTGTCTTCTCAACTCCATTGAATGAGGTAGCGGTTGTGAAATCTTTATATGGTACTCACCTTGTAAAAGTAACAGAGAAAACAGGAAATGTTGAAAAATATAAGATCGCAGATATCGACATGACTGTATCTCCTAGCTCTAAGACCTATAGCAACATCTACAATGAGTTGAATCAGTTCGTATCGAAGAACAACTCTATGGCTAAATTGGAGGAGAATGCGAAGGAAGCCGGTTATAACTTGATTTCAGGTGCAACGGTTACTACGGATGATCAGTTGTTAGGTTCTATCAAGAATTCACGTCCGGTAATTCGTTGGGCGTTCCAGAACGATAAAGGTTCTATCTCTGAGATCTTCGAGTGTAGTGATAAATTTGTCGTGGCTGCTGTAGAAGGAAGTATTTCCGAGGGGTATCGTCCGGTTGATATGGTCGCTCCGGCTTTGAGAGCTGAATTGGCTGCCCAGAAAAAAGGCGATAAGATCGCTCAGGAATTGGCTGCTAAGAATTTAACTTCAGTTGAGGCATATGCTGAAACGATGGGTTCTTCTGTAGACTCTGTAAAGTTCGTGAACTTTGGTACTCGCCGTATCGCTGGTATCGGTATCGAACCGAACTTGAACGCTATGGTTTCTATGGCTCAAGTTGACCAAGTAAGTGCTCCGGTTAAAGGTAACAACGGTGTATATGTGTTCAAGGTATACGCAAGAAATAAAGATGGTAAGGAGTTCAACGAGGCTGAGGAAATCCGTGCGTTGGATGCTTCGAACGCGTATCGTGTAGGATTCCAAGCTATCCAATCTATGGTCAACAACGCTAAGGTGGAAGACAACCGTATCCGTTTCTATTAATAAAGAGTATTTATACTTAAGATAAAAAAGATCCCCTGTTTTGTCGTCAAGATATATTTATTTTGACGGCAAAACAGGGGATCTTTATTTTGTGGAATATTTCTCGTACTTTCGCGAATAAGAAAATATCGATAGCATGGTTGACAAAAGACAATTATTAGGGATGACCTTGGAGGAACTGAAAGGTGTAGCGTCTGAGGTGGGTCTTCCCGCATATGCGGCTAAGCAAATGGCCGATTGGATTTATAAAAAGAAAATAACCCGGATTTCGGAGATGACGAATATAGCGGTTGCCAAACGTGCTTTATTGGAGGATTCATTCGAGATCGGGGCTTATCCGCCATCTGAGTATCAAAAGTCGAAAGACGGTACGATCAAATATCTATATGCTGCCGGACCGGGGCGTTTTGTTGAGTCTGTTTATATTCCTACGGATGATCGGGCGACTCTTTGCGTCTCTTCTCAAGTCGGATGCAAAATGAATTGCTTGTTTTGTATGACGGGAAAACAAGGTTTCACGGCAAACCTGACAGCGAACCAGATATTGAACCAGATCCAGTCCTTGCCGGAAAACGATTCATTGACGAATATCGTTTTCATGGGAATGGGGGAGCCACTGGATAACGTAGACGAGCTTTTCAAGGTTTTGGAAATACTCACGGCCTCGTATGGATATGCGTGGAGCCCGAAGCGTATCACGGTTTCAACCATCGGTGTGACGAAAGGCTTGAAACGCTTTTTAGAGGAGAGCGAATGTCATCTGGCCGTAAGTCTGCACTCGCCCTATCCTATGGAACGTCTTTCCTTGATGCCGGTTGAAAAGGCATTCCCAGCGAGGGAGGTGATCGATTTAATCAAACAATATGATTTTTCGCATCAACGACGTGTCTCTTTTGAGTACATTGTTTTTAAAAATTTGAACGATAGCTTGAAACATGCCGAAGCTTTGAGTTGTTTATTAGGTGGAATTCCTTGTCGGGTAAACTTGATCCGTTTTCATGCGATACCGAATGTGTCTTTAGAGACTTCCGATATCGTTAAAATGGAGGCGTTTCGGGATTTCTTAAACGCCAAAGGAGTTGTATGTACGATAAGGGCGTCACGTGGGGAGGATATTTTCGCCGCTTGTGGAATGCTTTCTACCGCGAAAAATGTTACATTTGTATAATATAAAACACACAGGTATGAAAACACGTTCTTTATTCATCGGTATGTTGCTGCTTCTTGTTTTGATGGGAGCATGTAATTCAGGTTCTGTGATGACTCAAGCTACGGGCTTCGCATATGAGGTTGTCGTGGTTATGGATCAAAAGGATTGGAAAGGCCCTGCGGGAGAAGCCATAAAGTCTGAGTTGGCCTCTTCGGTGCCCGGACTTCCGCAAGCCGAGCCTTCTTTGAAGATTACCTACGTACAACCAAAGGATTTTACAGGTCTGTTACGGTATGTAAGGAATATATTAGTGGTTACGATAGACCCCACCGCTTATACGAAAGTTTCTGTAGGCTACGAGAATAATGTCTGGGCTAGAGGGCAGGTGGTTGTTTCGCTGAAAGCTCCTAATACGGAGTCGATCGTCGAGTATTCAAAGACCCATGAGAAGGCGTTGGTCGATTTCTTCGTAAAGGTGGAGATGAATCGTGCGATAGAGCAATTACAAAAGGAATATAGTATGGTGGTTATGGATAACCTGAAAAGCGACCTGAACGTGATGTTAAACGCTCCGGCAAACTTCACGTACTATAAGGATACGACAGATTTCTTCTGGTCTTCCAATAACGCTAACACAGGCCGTATGGACTTAATCGTATATACTTTCCCTTATACTGATCCGAATACGTTTACGGAGGAATATCTGGTCGCTAAACGAGATTCTGTATTGAAGGCGAATCTGCCGGGTTCGTTCCCGGGTTCCTATATGCAAACAGAAACGCGTGCGGGAGTGGAGTATACGCCAATAACCTTAAATGGTAAATATTGCGGCGTGATGCGCGGTTTGTGGAGAATGCAAGGCGATATGATGGGAGGCCCGTTCGTAAGCCACACCCGCTTGGATGAAAAGAATCATCGTGTGGTTGTAGCCGAGGGATTTGTGTATGCTCCGGAGACAGACAAGCGTAATTTCATGCGTAGAATAGAAGCTGCCTTATTTACGTTACGTTTGCCGGGTGAATTTGATGAACCGGTAACTGAGACATTAGATATCCCAAAAGAGAAAAAGTAATAAACAAACAAAATATATGGAAGAACGACTGATTAAAGTGGGGATCACCCACGGAGATATAAATGGTATCGGCTATGAGGTAATATTAAAGACCTTTTCCGATACCCGCATGGCGGAGCTTTGCACGCCGATTATCTATGGCTCGTCCAAGATAGCCGCTTATCACCGGAAGGCATTGGAGCTTCCTCCTATCAATATGAATATTATTTCACATGCGGAGGATGCGGGAGTAAACCGGGTGAACATTATTAACTGCGTGGAGGACGAGACCAAGGTGGAGTTGTCGAAATCTACGCCGGTTGCCGGTGAGTCGGCTTTCAAGGCGTTGGAAGCGGCAGTTACGGATATGAAGCGGGGAGTAGTGGATGTACTGCTTACCGCCCCGATCAATAAACATAATATCCAGAACGAGGATTTTCATTTTCCCGGGCATACTGAGTATTTGGAGAAATGCTTCGGTGGTTTGGATAAAAAAGCCTTGATGATCTTGATGAAAGATGATCTTCGTGTCGCTTTGGTGACGGGGCATATTCCATTGTCGCAAGTTGCGTCTTCCATCAACGTGGGCGATATCGTGAATAAGCTGCGTATTTTCAATCAGTCGTTAAAGCAAGACTTCGGTATTGTGAAGCCACGTATCGCGGTTCTTTCCTTAAACCCTCATGCCGGTGATGCCGGATTGCTGGGTACGGAAGAGGAGACGATTATCATACCGGCAATGCAAGAGGCGGAGAAAAAAGGCGTAATGTCATTTGGCCCTTATGCGGCTGACGGTTTCTTTGGTTCGCAGATGTATGATAAATTTGATGGTGTCTTAGCGATGTATCATGATCAAGGGCTCGCTCCTTTCAAGACGTTGGCGATGGATGACGGGGTGAACTATACGGCAGGATTGCCGATCGTACGGACTTCTCCGGCACACGGAACAGCTTATGACATAGCCGGGCAGAACGTGGCTTCGGAAGAGTCGTTCCGCCAAGCCTTATATGCGGCGTTGGATATCTTCCGGAACCGGTTGCGTTATCAAGAGGCTACCGCCAATCCGTTGCGTAAGCAATATTTCGATAGGGGGGGAGATAATGAGAAACTGGACTTGACGAAAGAGGACGATACGGACGGATTATAGTAGATCTTTCCTGACAAGTTTCAATAAATACATAAAATGTCATGTTAATAACGAATGGATGTTATTGACATGACATTTTTGTATGGGGCGTGGGACGCTTTTTGGTTTTAAACTTTTAAGATAGGAAAAGTTTGCGTAAGTTTGCGGTTTAAAACGAAAATTACGATTATGTTTAAAGACAAAACGATAGTATATACATCCGGGACGTTTGATATGTTCCATTATAATCATCTTAGGATGATCAATTACGCCCGTAGTTTGGCGGATATATTGATCGTCGGGGTTAGTACAGATGAGTTGGTCTCTTCTTATAAAGCGAAGCCGATCATTCCGTTCCATGAACGTTTGCAGATCATCGAGGCGTTGAAGACTCCCGATATCGTTATTCCACAACATTCCTTAGATCATACGGAAATCGTGAAGAAGCTGAATATCGACGCTTTCGTGGTAGGTGATGACTGGTTCGGAAAGTACGACTATCTGAAGGATTTAGGCGTTCAGGTATTTTATTTCCCTTACGGAACGGGGGTTTCCTCCTCGAATCTGAAAAAAACGATACATGATTCTTATGAGGCGAATCTGACAACCCAACGTCAGGCGAAGCCGGAAACAGTGAAAGGATCTGCCGCTAAATAACGATCAGTTTCATGGATAAATTTATTTTAATTACCGGTGGGACAAAAGGGATAGGAAAGGCGGTAGCGTCCTGTTTAGGAAAGGCCGGATATAACCTTATACTGACTTATGCTTCCGACCAAGCGGCGGCCGAGGAGGTACGTAGCGAGTTGGTGGGGCGTTTCGATATACAGGTTTCTATTCTGCGGGCCGATATCTCGGATCGGAATACGATCGGGGTTATCGATTCTTTCTTGGAGGAGAATAGGCTACGTTTGGACGGCCTTGTGTTCAATGCGGGAATGACCTGTCGGGATCCTTTTGAGGAACTTTCATTCGAGGATTGGGAACGGGTTTTCTTTGCTAATATCCATTTCCCGGTCTTCCTTTTACAGAAGATTGTTGGACGGATTAATAAGGGGGGAAGTATCGTGTTTACGGGTTCCTTGATGGGAATACAGCCTCATTCGGTATCCTTGGCATATGGGGTGACGAAAAGCGCGGTGCATGCGCTGGTCAAAAACATGGTGAAGTTCTTAGTTCCCTATGAACTGCGTGTGAATGCCGTGGCTCCCGGTTTTGTCGATACGGAATGGCAGAAAACAAAGCCTGCCGAGATCCGTCGGAATATAGAGAACAAGGTCTCTTTGGGACGGTTCTGCGACCCGGATGAATTGGCGGAAGTTTATAAAATGTTGATAGAGAATAGTTATTTTAATGGCGAGGTAGTCGTTGTGGATGGCGGTTACTCGTATAAATAAGAAACAAATGAGCGAGTTGGATAAGGAATACGAAGCATCGTTAAAGTCGATAGAAACAGAAAATAAGATAGACCGAATTTTTTATCGTCCGATAGGATTTCGTATTGCTCGTATGTTGCGAGGCACGGGGATTACCCCGAATATGATTACGGTTATCTCGATCTTCGTGGGTGCGGCGGTCGGATTTATGTTTTATCACGATAATTTGACATATAATATCTGTGGTATATTATTGTTGGTATTTGCCAATATCCTCGACTGCGTGGATGGGCAGCTGGCACGTCTTACAGGGATCAAGTCCGCTATCGGGCGTATCTTGGACGGATTCGCCGGGGATATCTGGTTCGCTTCGATCTATATCGGATTCGCTCTTCGTTTGTCTCATGATTACGGTACGGATTGGTTCTTTGCCTTGGCGGTCTTATCCGGTCTGTCTCATTTAGTCCAAGCGAATATCACGGATTATTATAAGACGCTTCACCTTTATTTTATCAGTAAGGATAAAGGATCGGAGTTTCAGTCTTTGGAACAGGTGGAGGCGAAACATAAGGAGATGAAGTATGGCATTAACAAGTTTTTCTACTTCTTATATCGTTGGTATACGATGTTGCAAGTGAAGGCTACGCCTACCTTACAGAGTATGTTACAAAATTTGCACGCGAAGTATGGGGATAATATTCCGGAGAATATCCGTGTGGACTTTCGTAAACAGAGTCGTCATTTAATGCGTTACATAGACTTGTTGACCTTTAATGGCCGGACGATGGTTATGTTTGTGATCGTACTAACGGGACAGGTCTGGGCTTATTACCTATACGAGATCATCGTGTTGAACATCGTACTAGCGATAGTGATGAGGAAACACGAGAAGATGTGTGCCTCGTTTTTAGGATAAAGTATGAAGAAGAGTGTTGTTGACATTTACGATTTGCAAGAGATGGCCCCGTTCTTCAAGGGGCGAGTGGGGACATGGTTAGGTAAGTTGCTGATAAAGTGCTTACGTGTGGATCTGGTTAATAAGGTACATGCCCGGAATTGTCATTTACGGGGCGCTGAGTTTACTTCCGCTTTATTGCATGACCCCATTATCGATCTCAGCTATGAGGTTCATAATAAGGAGATTTTAGATCATCTGCCGGAAGGGGCTTTTGTTACCGTTTCCAACCATCCGATCGGGTCGTTGGATGGAATCATGCTGATTGATATTTTCGCTTCCCGCCGTCCGGACTTTAAGGTGATGGTGAACGGCATCTTGACCAAGATCGGGGCGATGGAGGATAATTTCATATCCGTGGTGCCCGATTCCCACAAGCGAGGGGCGAATCCGGCGAATGTTAATGGCGTGCGACTATCCCTGCAACGCCTGAAAGAAGGTCATCCGATGGGTTTCTTCCCTGCTGGAGCGATCTCATTTTATAATAAAAAAGAGAAACAGGTACGGGATTTATCGTGGGCGCATAGCGTGATCCGCTTAGTTCGTAAGGCGAAAGCACCGGTATACCCTGTTTATTTTGATTTCCAAAATACCCATTTTTTCTATTGGCTAGGGAATATCAGCTGGCAAATACGTACCTTGCGTATTCCTACTGAGGCTTTCAATAAGCGTGGAAAGAAAGCGGATGTATATATCGGTGAGCCTATCTCGCCGGAAGAGATCGCCGCCATCCCGGAAGACAAGGATCTTGCCGAGTTCTTGTATAAACGTACATATGGTGCTAAAAAATAAGAAACGACCGATAGAATCTGTTATCAATAGTGGTAGTTTGAATTAAGATTTGTAATTTTGGCAGAGTAACTGAAATAATTACAGATTTTAAAAGTGAAAGAGTGATGAAGGTTGATGTACAACAGATAAAACAGCGTTTTGGGATTATTGGTAATAACCCGGGATTAAATCGTGCGATCGACGTTGCGCTTCAAGTAGCGCCAACCGACTTATCTGTTCTTATTACAGGAGAGAGTGGAGTAGGAAAGGAGACTTTCCCGCAAATTATTCACCAGAACAGTCAGCGTAAGCATGGACAATATATAGCCGTAAACTGTGGCGCCATTCCGGAAGGGACGATAGACTCGGAGCTTTTCGGGCACGAGAAAGGTTCTTTTACCGGGGCGTTGGCCGACCGTAAAGGGTATTTCGAGGTAGCGGACGGTGGAACGATCTTCTTGGATGAGGTCGGAGAGCTGCCAACTCCTACGCAAGCACGCTTGCTTCGTGTGTTGGAGACGGGTGAGTTTATCAAGGTCGGTTCCTCCAAGGTACAGAAGACGAATGTACGTATCGTTGCCGCTACGAACGTGAATTTAGTGCAGGCGGTTTCGGAAGGTAAATTCCGGGAGGATTTGTACTATCGTTTGAATACGGTGCCTATTCAAGTGCCTCCCTTGCGGGAGCGTCCGGAAGATATTGTCTTATTATTTCGTAAGTTCGCCAGTGATTGCGCCGAGAAATACCGGATGCCGCCGATCCGCTTGGATGATGAAGCACGTCAATTATTGGTTTCTTACCGTTGGCCGGGTAACGTGCGTGAATTGAAAAACATCACGGAACGTATCTCCGTAATCGAGGAGACACGGGATATAACGGCGGATGTCCTGCACCTTTATCTGCCGAACGTGAACGTTGAGAAATATCCGGTATTGGTGAAGCAAGATCCGGATCAAAAGATATTTAACAGCGAGCGGGAGATCCTTTATCAAGTCTTGTTCGATATGAAAAAGGACGTGAACGAGCTAAAGAAATTAGTGCATGATATCATGGGAGGGAATATCCCGATGCCAACGGTGGCAGACGATACCCCTTATGCGCATCCGATCCATCCGGCGGCGGTTCATGCCATGCACCCGACGATCCAAGATGCCGAGGATGTGGAAGAGGAGACTTTATCCTTGGAAGAGGTGGAGAAGGAGATGATCCGTAAGGCTCTGGAGAAGCATAACGGGCGACGGAAGAACGCGGCAGCCGACTTGAAGATATCGGAGCGTACGTTATATCGAAAAATCAAGGAATACAATTTGGAATAAAAATATGCTAAAGAAGATTGTCAACATACGTTTGTCGGCAGCCAATTGGCTTATACTCTCATTTTTGACGGTATTGGCTACGGCTTGCTCTATTTCCTATAAGTTTAATGGAGCCTCTATCGATTATACGAAGGTGAAGACCATTACGATTCGTGACTTCACGAACCAAGCTCCCTACGTGAATCCGACCCTTGCGCCGCAGTTTACGGAGGATTTGAAGGATATTTACATCCGTCAGACTCGTCTGCAACTGGTTCCGAGCAATGGCGACCTTGAGTTGGAGGGTGAGATCACTGGTTACGATTTCGCTCCAATGGCCGTGAAGGAGGATGCTATCGCCTCGCAGACGAGGTTGACGATCACGGTGCGGGTTCGTTACTCCAACCGGGTTAACCCGGATGAGGATTTTGAGCAGTCGTTCTCCGCTTACCGCGAGTTCGACAGTAACTTGATGCCGCAGCAGGTAGAGGGAACATTATGCGAGGAAATCATAGAGGAAATAGTAGACCAAATCTATAACGCTACGGTTGCCAATTGGTAGAATGAGGGCGGAGGATTTATATCGTTTGATGGAGGAGCCTTCGGAATTGACCGAGGGGACTCTTCTTGAGTTGCGACGAATCGTGGAGGATTACCCGTATTTTCAAGTGGCACGGATGTTGTATCTAAAGAATCTGGCCGTATTAAATGATATGAGTTTTACCTCGGAGCTGGAGAAGATGGCGATATTCTTGCCGGACCGGAAAAAGCTGTTCCAACTGATAGAGGGAGATAAATATGGCTTGAACTCCCGTGTGGAGCATGAGCCGGATATGCGAAAAGAGGATACTTTCTCCTTGATAGACGCATTCCTCTCTAACCGTAACGAGGAACCGGAGCCTAAGAAAGAAGCCCCGTTCCTGTTCCAGCCATCGGTATCGTCAGATTATATGTTTTGGTCATTATCGAAAGAGGAAGAAGAGAAGCCATCTGGAGAGGATGCGGAGAATAGGCTTCGACATCACGACTTGATCGATTCGTTCATTAAAAATGACCAACAGCGTATGCCGGGTAGCGGGCTGGAAATCCGTGAGGAAACCAGCCGTGCGGAGACTCCAGAGTCGGTGAAAGATTTGGATGATGAACAGTCCAAATCGCTGGAAGACTCGTGCCTTACGGAAACTTTAGCCCGGATTTATATAAAACAGAAGCGATATGATAAGGCTTTGCAAATTATTAAAAACTTAAGCTTGAAATATCCAGAAAAAAATGTTTACTTTGCAGACCAAATCAGATTTTTGGAAAAGTTGATTATTAACACTAAAAAATAAAACTAAGATGTACGTATTTATTTCTATCTTAATCCTGATTGCCTCTATACTATTAATCTTGATCGTGTTGATCCAGAACTCGAAAGGTGGAGGTTTGGCTTCAGGATTCTCTTCTTCTAACCAAATCATGGGTGTACGTAAGACCACAGACTTTTTGGAGAAAGCTACTTGGAGTTTGGCGGGTGCCGTAATCGTACTGAGTATCGTGATTACCGCATTTATCCCCAGAACTGAGCATGCCGCTCAATCAGAGATCAAGCAACAAGTGAACGACGCTGTCTCTATCGATCCTAACACGATCGCTCCGGACTTTGGTACAGCGCAACAACCGGCAGTTCCGGCAGAGGAAACTCCCGCTACTACTACACCTGCGGAGGAAAGCAACAAATAAGATTGTATTTGAGAATAATATAGAAGCCATATCCACTAACAATGGATGTGGCTTTTTTTGTGCTACTTTAAGTGGAAGCTTCTTTATCTCTTAATCTTTTCACCTATGTGAAAAGATCGTATCACAAGGGTGAAAAGATCGTATTACGTATATGAAAAGATCGTTTCATCTTTGTGAGACGATTATTGCGAATAGGGGCTTCTATCTCTTCATAGAAAGAAATGATCAGTTAAGTGGAATATTGTTCGTATATTTGTTACATATAATAGTAATAAGTATAAATACTCAGATATGGATATGATAAATTTTGATGGGTTGTTGATCGGTATCGTTACATTTTTGATTATCGGTCTGTTTCATCCGGTAGTCGTGAAGGCCGAGTATTATTGGGGGACGAAATGCTGGTGGATATTCCTTGTCTTGGGGATTTTAGGAGTGATAGCCTCCCTGTTTATAGACAGCGTGTTTGTGTCCGCTATTTGCGGCGTATTCGCCTTCTCATCGTTCTGGACGATCAAGGAGATTTTCGAACAGGAGGAGCGTGTGCAGAAAGGTTGGTTCCCTAGAAATCCGAAAAGAAAATACCCTTGGGACGATAGTGAGGTGAAATGAATTCTTTTCGTATCTTTGCGCTCGTGAAAGCGATATAAAAGCAATAAAGCTATGAAGAGAAAGAGAAAAAAGCAAGATCCGTTAGTCGAGTACATAAAGGCTAACCGGAAAGGCAGTCGTGAGGCCGAGTTAGAAAACCACGGCAGGCCGGTCAGTCATAACCGGATTCATGTATCGAAGAAAGTTTATAATCGTAAAAGAATGAAGGCAGATGCCCAGAGGCATCTGCCTTATTTGTTTTTAGTGGCCTAAAAGGAGACCTTAGTTCGCTGTATTGTTATTGATCGGTGTCTTTTCCTTGAACCACTCCACTAGTATCCCATTCTTGAAGCTTAGGATGTAGTAGCCTTCAGAGTAGTCGGCTATCGTCATGGTTACCGTCTTATAACTGATACTCTCTATCGGACCGTCGGGGGTTATCCGTGCGCCAGCCGACTCAAAATCCTTTCCTAGTATCGATATAACCTTTTGCTTGGTCATCCCTAGCTCTATCTTATGCATTCGGTTGTCCATTTTATAAGGATTCATTACCGTAGCGCATCCCATCAATAGGAACATTGTCAGCAACACGTATATCCCTTTCACCATCTTCATCTCTCTTTTTGTTATTTGTTGTATTGGGGGCTAAAGTAGACATTATCCCGGATATATAGTAATACGAGGATATAAAAAAAGAGGAAAACCTTTCGATTTTCCTCTTTTCCTAGAGCGGAAGACGGGGCTCAAACCCGCGACCCTCAGCTTGGAAGGCTAATGCTCTATCAACTGAGCTACTTCCGCAATATGTATTCTTTCGGTTTTCGAAAGAATTGGTTCACATAGTGAACCGATCAATTAAGGTGGGCAGTGATGGATTCGAACCACCGAAGGCGAAAGCCAGCTGAGTTACAGTCAGCCCCATTTGGCCACTCTGGTAACTGCCCCCTTGTTCTTAATTGCAGTGCAAAGGTACGATTTATTTTGAAACCTGCAAGCGTTTAGGCAGAAAAATTTACCATTTTTATTGCGGTAACCGCTGCCTCGTCCCCTTTATTGCCATATCTACCTCCCGCACGATCCTCGGATTGCTGCATGGTGTCGGTAGTTAACAGGCCGAAAATGAAAGGGATATCGTACATTAAATTCAATTCTGTAATACCTTGAGTAACGCCGGAACAAACGTAATCAAAATGTGGCGTGTCGCCTCTTACGACGCATCCCAGAACGATCACTGCGTCTAATTCTTTAGTCTCGGCCAATCTTTTGGCTCCAAAAGTCAGTTCAAAACTTCCCGGAACTCGTTTAACTACGATGTTTTCCGGTTTCACCCCGTGCTTTTCAAGCGTGTTGCAAGCACCTTCCAATAACTTCTCGGTAATGTTCTTGTTCCATTCCGCAACTACGATGCCGATGTTCATCTCTGAAGCATCGGGTACGCTGTTGAAATCGTACTCGGATAAATTCTGATAAGCTGTAGCCATACTTGTCTCTTTAAAAGAAGAGGATGCCTTGTTTGACCGAGACATCCTCTGTTATACTATATAATATACTGTTTATTTATTTTCCTGCCGAAGCACGGGTGATATACTTATCGATATCGGATGCCTCCATGGAAGTGTAATACTTGTCCTTGATAGTCGTGTAAGCCTTTACAGCCTTGTCGTACTCTTTCAAGTTCTCGTAAGCGATACCGGCCTTCTTCAAGTAAATCGGGCTGATTACCTCATTGTCGGCCTCCTTAGCGGCTTTCTCGAAATAGCTGATGCCTTCTTTCGTATTACCCATGTTCACGTAGCAATCACCGATCAAGCCTGTAACCGCCGGAGATACCATTTGGTCCTTTCCGCTGAAAGATTTCAATAAATCGATCGCTTTCTGCGTATCGCCCATCTTGTAGTAGCAGATACCTGCGTAAGCTTTCGCCAAGTTTCCGGCGTCCGTGCTTCCATATTGGTCGATGATAGCCTCGAAACCTTCATAGTCAGCTCCATTGCCGTTTAAAGCCAAGGCGAAAGAATCTCTGGCGAAGTATTGCTCACCCTTGAACATGGCGGCGGCAGCTTTTTTCTCCTGAGGAACTAAATAACCATGCTTGATTCCCAAAACAGCTCCAACAACGAGTGCGACAGCTATTATACCGTAAATAATCTTCTTTGAATTGTTTTCAATGAATTGCTCCGATTTGGAGACAATCTCTTCTACTTCTAACTCCTTGTTGGTGTCCTTTTCTTTAGTAGCCATAATGTGTTATAGTTATTTATTAATTTTATCGCTGATTTTAAGCCATACCATACGGTTGGCGATTCAAAGCGCAAAAGTAGTTTTTTTTGCTGATATAATCTATACTTAGAAGTATATTTTTTAATTTTGTACGATTAATACGGTTTAGATGATACTAAAGAAGCTTTCTGTTCTCAATTACAAAAATATACTTCAGTCCGAGGTTATTTTCTCGCCCAAGATGAATTGCTTTTTCGGCAATAACGGGATGGGGAAGACGAATCTATTGGATGCCATTCATTAT
The DNA here is from genome assembly GCF_003635435.1 of Parabacteroides sp. AF21-43. Taxonomy (NCBI): domain Bacteria; kingdom Pseudomonadati; phylum Bacteroidota; class Bacteroidia; order Bacteroidales; family Tannerellaceae; genus Parabacteroides; species Parabacteroides sp. AF21-43. Next base: position 40,871 of record NZ_QTMG01000018.1, read on the forward strand.
CTCTCGTTTTGCAAGAGTCATGTCAATACGCCTGATAGCCAGATAATAAACAGTGATCAAGATCTTTGCGTGGTGCAGGGTAACTATGATTATGAGGGACGTGAGGAGGAGATTTTCTGTGCCATGCGGCGTAGGCAACGCAAACAGTTCAAACGGAATAAGAAGGAGTACGACAAGCTGTCCGAGCATATCGGCCTATTACCGTTGGTCATGGTCTCTCCGGCTGATGCCGACTTGATCCGGGGGGGGAGCGATGAGCGACGCCGTTTTTTGGACTTAATCATCTCGCAGCAGGACAAGCCTTATCTGCATGCGCTTATCCAATATAATAAAGCGTTGCTCCAACGGAATACGTTGCTGAAAGATCAGAGCATGGATGCCTCTCTTTATGAGGTATTGGAGATGCAGCTGGGTATGTACGGCCAAATCGTTTACGAGAAGCGGAAAAAACTGGTGGAGGATTTTACCCCGATCTTTAATGAGTACTACCAGACGATCTGCGGCTCTGCCGAGGAGGTAGGGCTACATTATATCTCGCAATTGGAGGAAACGGAGCTTGCCGGTAAATTGGCGATGAGCCGGGAACGGGATCGTATATTGGGCTATACCTCTTCCGGTATCCATAAGGATGAGCTGGAAATGACGTTGGGCGGGTACCTGATTCGCCGGGTTGGTTCGCAAGGACAGAATAAGACGTATCTGATCGCCTTGAAACTCGCTCAGTTCGCTTTCCTAAATAAACGGGGACGGACTACACCTATCTTGCTGTTGGATGATATTTTCGATAAGCTGGACGCTAGCCGTGTGGAGCAGATCATCAAACTGGTCAGCGAGAATGGCTTCGGGCAGATTTTTATTACGGATACGAACCGGAAGTATCTGGATGAGATCTTATTGGCTATGAATCATGACTATGCCCTCTTCCGTGTGGAACGTGGCGAGGTACAACCTATGGAGGAATAAGGATGCAGAGAAGAAATACACAGACATTGGGTGAGGTGCTTCGTGACTTTTTCGAGGATAATACCGAGTTGTACGAGAAAATGATGGAGATCCGGGTCCAACGTGCGTGGGGAGAAGTTTTAGGGCCTACGATCATGCAGTACACACGTAATATATATGTACGTGATAAGGTGCTTCATGTCTCATTGACTTCCTCCGTACTTCGTAGCGAGTTGACGCTTTGCCGGGAACGGTTGGTGAAAAGCTTGAATGATTATGCGGGTGCCTCGGTCATTACCAATATCGTTTTTCATTGAGTGTGGCTTTACCATTCGCAATATTACTTACTGGGTCAAGTAACATATACTGCCCAGTCCCGGTAAGTATATATGGCTTGACCCAGTAAGTATATATTCTGCGGAGAGATCAATAGATGGTGTCTTCTGTTATTACGTAATCCATTTTCTTGTCGAGTGGCTCTACCGGGACTTGCGGTATCATCTGGAACCCGAAGCATATGCCAACCTTGGGAGCGTTGAGCGTGGAAAGAAGGCGGTCGTAGAATCCCCTTCCTCGTCCCATGCGGTTCTTGTCTTTATCAAAGGCGACTCCGGGCACGATAATCAAGTCGATCTCATTCTTTGGAACTTCTATGCCGTCCGCCTTAGGCTCTAATATCCCGAAAGGTCCGGGTTTTAAGGATTCCGGTCCTTCGTAAAGAAGCAATCTCAAATCATCACCAACGATCAAGGGCAACAGAAGCTTTTTCTTTTGGTACCATTTCTCGATAAAGCCGGCGGTCTGTACTTCTCCTGCTATAGCGTGATAAAGGGCGATACAAGAAGCCGCTTGGAACAGTTCCGTCTGTTCCAAGTGGTTCATGATCTTATCCGATAGCTCGCACAAGGTAATCCTCGAATATTCTTTCTTTCGAGAGGCCATATCTTTTCGTAGGGCCTGCTTGGCTGTGTAAGTCTCCATTCGCTGATTGTTTTAATAGTTCCGCGTTCGGCACGGATTTTCCCTCTTGCAAGATCTTGATCGCACGTAATAAGGTAACGTCATCTTTTAGGAAAATGGGGTAGAAGCCCGCCTCGTCGAAGAAATTCCTTACGATATACGCTTGCAATTGGTTCTCGATTAACTTGCCGGATATATTAATTAATGTGGGACGTCTCTTGATGCCCTTGGTAGCCGCGAAGTTCACGAAGTCGGAAAGGAGCGGTTGTTGCTGCAAGTAATTATATAATTCCTCCCAAGTCTTGAATGAGCCTAGTTTCTCCCGATGGCGGTCTGAGTACTCGAGCGCATACAGGTAAAGCACGCCGCTATTTACCACATTTGAGTAGTAAGAGGTAACGCCACTCGTGTCGCGAGGGATAAAGATATCTGGCATGATACCGCCCCCGCCGTATACGGTACGTCCGCCTACGGTCTGGTATTTTAAGGAATCATCCATCTTGATGCTATCGGCCGAGTCAAACTCGCCGTGCATATATCGGTTATAGATATCTTGGTCGTAAGCGTCCGTATTACCCATCTCATATTTCTTCTGGATGCAGCGACCGGACGGCGTGTAATAACGGGCGATGGTCAATCGCATCTCTGAACCGTCGCTCAATGACATTTGAGTTTGTACCAGACCTTTGCCATACGTTCTTCGTCCGATAATCGTACCCCGGTCGTTATCTTGGATCGCTCCGGAGAATATCTCACTGGCGGAAGCCGAGATCTCATCGGTCAATACTACGATCGGGGCGTCTTTACAAGTTCCGGTTCCGTTCGCGTATACGTCGGAACGGGGGAACGACTTACCTTCCGTGTAGACGATCAAGCGTCCTTCCGGCATAAACTCGTTAATCATATTGATAGCGGCATCCATATATCCGCCGGTATTACCCCGTAAGTCGATCACGAAAGAGGTACAGCCCGCTTGTTTTAACTTGGCGATCGCCGTGATGAACTCATTATAAGTATTCCGGGCGAATTTGCTAACCTTGATGTAACCTATACCTTTAGCCGCCTCATAAGAAACATCGACCGAATTAACAGGGACATCTCCACGGGTTACGTCAAAATAGAGCAACTCAGGAGAATTCCCTCGCTGTACGCCTAGTTTCACCGTACTGTTCTTTGCGCCCCGAAGTGTCTTCATGATCTCTCCTTGGTTCTTTTTCTTTCCGGAAAAAATAGAATCATTGATCGAGATGATCCGGTCGAAGGGCAGTAAACCTGCTTTCTCTGCGGGACCACCGCTAATTACGCTGATCACTAGGATCGTATCGGTTTGCATATTAAATGATACGCCAATACCACTGAAAGAACCTTCCAGCTCCTCATTCACCACGGAAGCGTCTTCGGCGGGGATATATACGGAGTGAGGGTCTAATTCACTGAATATTTTCGGGATCGTACTCTCTACCAACTTAGACATGCTAACCGTGTCAACATATTGCTCGTCGATAATGTCCAAGATGGCATTTATCTTGTTGCCGCTGGAGTAGGACCGTTTTTTTCCTTGACTGATAGATAAATAATGGTTCCCAATAAAGATACCTAAAGCGATACTAGCCGCGATGATAACCGGGAGCCATACGGTCAGTCTTTTGTTTTTATCCATAAAAACGTTTTATTTATTCGTTCAAATCTATATAATCTACTATGATACCGGCACGCTTCAATAATTCGCAGCCGTCCGCTATTCGATAATTCTCGGAATAGACCACTCGCTTGATCCCGGATTGTATGATTAATTTCGCGCATTCAATGCAAGGGGAGGAGGTCACATAAATGGTCGCTCCTTTACTGCTGTTCGATGAGGCTGCCACTTTTGTGATGGCGTTAGCCTCCGCATGTAGAACATAAGGCTTGGTGACATTGTTCTCGTCTTCGCAAATATTTTCAAAACCGGCGGGTGTTCCATTGTATCCGTCGGATATGATCATTTTATCTTTTACTAATAATGCGCCCACTTGGCGTCGTTTACAGTACGAATTCTCGGCCCAGATAGCGGCCATTCGCAGGTAACGTTTATCTAATTCGTGCTGTTTTTCTGTTTTCTCGCACATTTGTTTACTCTTTTGTCTTTTAATCCAGACACAAAGGTAGTGATTATTTAGATTTACCGGGCTTATCGCCCGGTAAATTATTACTTCTTAATACCATTACGGATTAATAAGGCGTCTATCGTAGGCTCTTGTCCACGGAAACGCTTGTATAACACGGCAGGATCTTCTGTTCCACCTTTGGATAAGATATTGTCACGGAAAGATTTCGCGACCTCCTTGTTGAAGATTCCTTTCGATTTGAAAACGGAGAAAGCGTCGGCGTCTAATACCTCGGCCCATTTATATCCGTAATAGCCAGCCGCGTATCCTCCGGAGAAGATATGTCCGAAGCTTGTGCCCATCAAGGCTTCCGGTACTTCCGGCATGATTACGGTCGGAGCCCAAGCTTTTTTCTCGAATGCCGCTACGTCACCGTCGAAAGGTTGCTCCAACGTATGCCATGCCATATCCAGCAAGCCAAAGCTTAATTGGCGGCAGCAAAGGTAGCCAGCGTTGAAGTTTGAGGCGTTTACCAAGCTTTGTATCATCTCTTGCGGGATTTTCTCTCCGGTCTGGTAATGAACGGCGATCTGATCTAAGAACTCTTTTTCAGTCAACCAGTTCTCCATGATCTGGGAAGGTAATTCTACGAAATCACGATAAACGCTGGTTCCCGAAAGGCTGGAATATGTTCCTTGCGCTAGCATGCCGTGCAAGGAGTGCCCGAACTCATGCAAGAGTGTGTTCACCTCGTCGAAACTTAACAAAGAGGGCTTCGTGTCTGTCGGACGGGTAAAGTTCATCACGATAACGATCTGAGGACGGCTATCTTTTCCGTCTTTATCTTTGTATTGAGCCTTGATATTGTTCATCCAAGCGCCGGATTGTTTTCCGTCACGAGGGAAGAAGTCCGTATAAAGGATAGCAAGGAACTTACCATCGGCATCGTATACCTCGTAAGCGTCTACTTCCGGATGATAAACCTGGATTTTCTTGTTTTCCTTAAAGGTGATACCGTAGAGCTGGGTAGCTAATCCGAATACGCCTTTCTTTACGTTGCTTAACTCGAAATAAGGGCGAGTCATCTCGTCGTTTACCTTGAAGCGGATATCCCGTAACTTCTCGGAATAATAACTCCAGTCCCAAGGCATAACGGTGATATTCTCTTTCTCTGTACCTAACGCAAATCCTTCTACCGCATTGTATTCGTTGATCGCTATCGGTTTATAAGCTTCGAGTAACTGATTCAATAATTTGTATACGTTCGCTGAGTTTTTAGCCATTGTGTGTTCTAGCGCATATTCGGCGTAATTCTTGAATCCCATCAACTGGGCGATCTCTAGGCGGATATTAACGATCTTTTTGATAATGTCCTTATTGTCGAACTCATCCCCTTTATTTCCTACGCTCATGTATTCACGATACATTTTCTCTCGCAAATCACGCTTGTCGGAATAACGCATGAATGGAATGTAACTCGGAGCCGAGAGATTGAATAACCATCCGTCTTTATCTTTACTTTTGGCTAACATGGCCGCTGCGTCACGAGCACTTTCGGGTAAACCGGATAGTTCGTTCTCGTCCGTTATTAGTAATTCGAACCGGTTTTTATCTTTCAAGGCGTTTTGATCGAACTGCAAGGTTAACATGCTTAGGTCCATACTTAGCTTGCGGTATTTTTCCTTGTCATCTTTATTTAACGTAGCCCCATTCGCTTTAAACGACTCATAAAGGTCTTCCAGCAATTTAGCATCCTCGGTAGAAAGGTTCAATTGTTCTTTTTTATCATAGATTGATTTGACCCGAGCAAGTAGCTTCTCATTTAAGAAGATGTTATTGGAGGTTTGGGATAACTTCGGGGAGACACGTTGCGAGATTTCCATCATCTCGTCGTTAGCCTCTGCCCCTAATACATTAAAAAAAACAGAAGAGACTGTTTCCAATAATTTGCCGCTACGTTCCAGAGCTACTACCGTATTCTCGAAAGTAGCCGGTTGCGGGTTATTGGCGATCTCTTGCACCTCTTTTTCCATTTGCTTGATTCCTTCGTCGAAAGCGGGCTCATAATGCTCGATCTTGATCTTATCGAAAGGAGGGGTCTCGAACGGTGTTTTAAACTTCCCGAAGAAAGGGTTATTTGCTGCGTGTGTCATTTGAATTGCGCTTAATAAAATTACTACATTATATAATAACTTCCTCATATTAAAAATTGTTTGAAAATTTCCGCAAAGGTAGGCATTTTAATCACAGGAACATTATCGGCGTTTGTTTTTATATTCAGATTGATTTAAAATGAAAAATAGAACATTTCCTATGACTAAACCGAGGCTTGTTTTCGGGGGGCTGTACCTTGATTTTGAGCTTTGATGAATATGATGATAGGATTGATTTAACAAAAATTTATATGTTTGAAAACACTCCTTTAGAGCACCTTTCTTTTTAAAGTCTTGATCTATAAGTTTATCGTAGAAGAAGGATGCCTTTTTTTCTAAATAAATATAAAAGACAGTTTGTTTTTTTAGTTATTAAATAATACTTTTGATTCTCAGAAACGAAAATAATTTCATTTTGATATTAAAGAAAGTAACTTAAAACCCAAATACACATATGAGTTATCTTAAATTTGACAAAACAGTAATGATAAACCTGGAAGAGTCGCTGACTCGTGAGGTGCTTCGAACCAACCGTTTGGGAGCCTATCACTGCACTACTGTTGTTGATTGTAATACCAGGAAATACCACGGACTACTCGTTATGCCTGTGCCTGCGATTGATGATGACAACCATGTGTTACTGTCTTCTTTTGATGAGACGGTAATTCAACATGGTGCCGAATTTAATCTTGGGTTGCATAAATATGCAGGCGATAATTTCAGTCCCAAGGGGCATAAGTACATCCGCGAGTATAGCTCAGAGACAGTACCTCGTACGCTTTACCGTGTAGGAGGTGTGATCTTCTCGAAAGAGAAAGTGTTTTCCATGTACGAGAATCGTATCATGATCAAGTACACGTTGGAAGATGCTCATTCCGCTACGACCTTACGTTTCCGTCCTTTCCTCGCTTTCCGTAGTGTGAAGAACTTAACGCAAGCCAATGGTAACGTGAACCAATCTTACGAGGAAGTCACAAACGGAATCAAGACATGTATGTATCCCGGTTATCCGGAACTGTATATGCAATTTAACAAGAAAGTTAAATTTGTGTATGAGCCGTATTGGTACAATGGAATCGAGTATCCGAAAGAACAAGAGAGGGGATATCCTTATCAGGAGGATTTGTATGTTCCCGGATATTTCGAGGTCCCTATCAAAAAAGGGGAGACTATTATTTTCAGCGCTGGCGATAGTGCAGTGGCAACTACCCGCTTGAAGGCACTGTATGAGAATGAGGTCGTAGCTCGTACGCCTCGTACTAGCTTCTTCAATTGCTTGAAGAATTCCGCTCAGCAATTTTATTTTCGTCCCAAGGAAGACGATGCTTATCTATTAGCGGGCTATCCATGGTTTAAAGTACGTGCGAGAGATTTGTTCGTAGCTCTTCCGGGTAGTACGTTGTCTATCGATGATCCGGTTCGTTTTGAGAAGATCATGCATACGGCGATGCCTGCGATTCGGGCGTATATGGAGAATGGGCGTTTCGATGCGGTGATTCGTGAGATCGAGCATCCGGATGTCTTTTTATGGGCGATCTGGGCGATCCAACAGTATGCTAAGCATGAGGGCGTTGAAAAGGCACGTGAGCTATATGGCGATTTCGTGAAAGAAGTTATCGATTATATACGGGACCAGAAACATCCCGATATGAAATTGATGGAGAATGGTTTACTTTTCGCTAATGGAAAAGATAAGGCGATTACTTGGATGAATTCTACCGTAAACGGAAAACCTGTTGTAACTCGTTCCGGTTATATAGTGGAATTTAACGCTCTTTGGTATAATGCTCTTTGTTTCTATACGGAATTGATGGGGGGAGTACCTGTCGAGGGTATTGATCCGATTATCAAGTCGATGGATAAATCGTTCCCGGAAACCTTTGTGAACGGGTATAATTATTTGTTCGATTCCGTGAATGGTTCTACGGTAGATTGGAGCGTACGGCCTAATATGATTTTCGCTGTGGCATTGCCTTATTCCCCATTGACGAGGATGCAGAAACGTGCCGTGGTGGATATCGTGACGAAAGAGTTGCTTACCCCGAAGGGTTTGCGTTCCTTGAGTCCGAAGAGCGAAGGATATCGCCCGTATTATGTAGGGCCGCAATATGAACGTGATTTGGCTTATCACCAAGGTACTGCTTGGCCGTGGTTGTTAGGCGCCTATTTAGAAGCTTATTTGCGTGTATTTGGAAAGAGTGGCGTTGCTTTTGCTGAACGTATGTTGATAAGCTTAGAGGAGGAGATGTCATTGCATTGTATAGGAACGATCCCGGAATTGTTTGATGGTAACCCGCCGTTTACCGGACGTGGAGCTGTCTCATTTGCGATGAACGTTGCTGCTATCCTCCGTGTTGTGGATTTGTTGAAGAAGTATAACGCCGAATAAAACTAAGTACCATTATGAAAGCATTAATGTTTGGATGGGAATTTCCTCCTCATATCTTGGGCGGTTTAGGAACGGCCAGCTTCGGTTTGACACGAGGCATGGCAATGCAGCCCGATATGGATATTACTTTTTGTATACCGAAGCCCTGGGGCGATGAAGACCAGAGCTTTCTAAAGATAGTGGGTGTCAACCAAGTTCCGATTGTTTGGAAGGATGTTGACCGTGAATATGTGCAGCAACGGGTTTCCAAAGCGGGAATGAACGCTGACCAGTATTATAAGTACAGGGATCATATTTATGCGGATTTCAGTTATCGTCATGTGACTGATTTAGGGTGCCTTGAGTTCTCCGGACGTTATCCGGATAACTTGCTGGAAGAGATTAATAACTATTCGATCGTGGCAGGCGTGATCGCTCGTACGGAAGAGTATGATATCATCCATGCGCACGACTGGTTAACTTATCCGGCGGGTATTCACGCTAAAAATGTGAGTGGTAAGCCTTTGGTCATCCATGTTCATGCTACGGATTATGATCGTAGTCGTGGTAATGTGAATCCGGATGTCTATGCGATTGAGAAGAATGGTATGGACAATGCAGACCATATCATAACGGTGAGTAATTTGACTCGTCAGACGGTGATTGAGAAATATCATCAAGATCCCTCTAAGGTAACGACCGTACATAACGCCGTAGAGCCTTTAAGTCCTGAGATTTTAGCGATCCCAGATAAAAAGGGTGTAAAGGATAAGGTTATTACATTCTTAGGTCGTATCACGATGCAGAAAGGGCCGGAATATTTCGTTGAGGCTGCCGCCAAGGTTTTGGCTAAGGCTCCTTATGCACGTTTCGTGATGGCTGGTAGTGGTGATATGATGGATCAAATGATTCGTTTGGCCGCAGCACGTAATATTTCAGATCGTTTCCACTTTACCGGATTTATGAAGGGCAAGCAGGTCTATGAGGTGTTGAAAGCCAGTGACGTATATGTGATGCCTTCGGTTTCTGAGCCTTTTGGTATCTCTCCGTTGGAAGCCATGCAATGTGGTGTACCCTCTATCATTTCTAAACAATCCGGTTGCGCCGAGATCTTGGATTATGCGATTAAGGTGGATTATTGGGATATTGAGGCGTTAGCGGATGCCATGTATTCTATTATTACTTATCCTGCCATGCATGAGTTCTTGAAAGTGGAAGGTAAGAAAGAGGTGGATAATATCAAATGGGAATATGCCGGACAAAAGGTTCGTCGTATTTACGACAATGTGATAGGTAACAAATAAATTAACGACAAGACAAAAATAAAACAAACAATATTATGAAAACGATCTGCTTTTATTTTCAAATACATCAGCCGTTCCGTTTAAAAAGATATCGCTTCTTCGATATAGGTAACGACCATTACTATTACGATGATTTCCAGAATGAGGAGATTATCCATCGTATAGCTGAACAGTGTTACTTGCCGGCTAACCGGACTATTTTGGAGATGATTAAGACCAGTGGTGGTAAGTTTAAGGTAGCGTTCTCTATTTCCGGCGTAGCGTTGGAGCAGATGGAGATTTATACTCCGGAAGTGATCGATAGCTTTAAGGAATTGGCGGCTACGGGGAATGTGGAATTCTTGTCTGAGACTTATGCTCATTCTCTTTCTTCCTTGGGAGATCCGGAGGAGTTCAAGCATCAAGTAAAGAAACAAGAAGATAAGATCAAGACTTTATTCGGGGTTAAACCGAAAGTGTTCCGTAATACGGAGTTGATTTACTCGGATGATATTTCCGCTATGGTTTCTGAGATGGGCTATAAGGGAATGTTGACGGAGGGTGCTAAGCATATCTTAGGTTGGAAGAGTCCGAACTATATGTATTCTTCTTGCGTAGCTCCGAAGTTGAGCTTATTATTGAAGAATGACCGTTTCAGCGAGGATTTATCGAACCGTTTCAGTGATTATAGTTGGAATGAATATCCTTTGACAGCCGATAAGTATATGTCATGGATTGCTGCTACTCCGGATTCAGAGCAAATCATTAATTTGTTTATGAATTATGAGGTGCTGGGATCTTTGCATCCAGCTTCAACCGGTATTTTTGAGTTCTTCAAGGCTTTGCCTCGTTTTGCCGCGGATAAGGGGATTAGTTTCTCTACTCCATCGGAAGTATTTACATTGATCAAGCCGGTAGACTCTATCTCCGTTCCTTATCCGATCTCTTGGGTAGATGAGGAGAGAGATTGTAGTTCTTGGTTAGGAAATGTATTGCAGCAGGAAGCGTTCCGTAAGATTAACGAGATCGGTGAACGTGTTCGTTTGTCTCAGACTCGTCGTATCCGTCAGGACTGGTACTATCTGCAGAGCAGTGACCATTTCTATTATATGAGTACAAAGCATATGGGACAGGGAGGCTTTAGCCCTTACGATAATCCGTATGACGCATTTAATAACTATATGAATGTTCTTTCCGATTTCATTGTTCGTGTGAATGCGGAATTCCCGGAGAATATAGAGAATGAGGAATTGAATTCATTGCTTTCTACGATTAAGAATCAAGGAGAGGAAATCGAGAGTCTACAGAAAGAATTAGATAAATTAAAAAAGAAGGCGGCGAAGAAATAAGTCGTTAATTGATTTGACTAGACTATTTTTGGAGAGTGACGGGTCCTTTTAGGGACCCGTTATTTTTTGCCTTAGAGATACGGATATAAAAAAAGCGAGATGAAAAACATCTCGCTTTTTTATTATATAGATTCTTTGCTATCTGACATATTTACATGATGTAATACCAATTTTCATCACCTCTTCATCCTTTCGTATCTTTACTCCTGAAGGAGCTAGATAATTCGTGATGGCTGTTGTAACAACTGTACTTTGACCGTAACTGTTGCTTGTGGTAGTTGTTCGTTGAACAGGGATAAGAAGTAGGCTCAAATCTTTGTCCGGATTATTCTCCATCTGATATTTTAATAAATTGGCAAGATTCGGGAATGAGTACGTACGAGTAGTCGCATCGTAAGCATTGGATAGAAACGAGGTTACATTATTGTCAATCTGACTACCCTCAAAGAAACTTTTTACCGAATCCTCTGGCAATATTAATAGATAAGGAGGAGGAGCCAATGCATATTGCCAATCTTCTTGCGGCATCGCTTTTAACTCGAGTGGTAAATTATTCACGATACGCTCTTTCATGATCGGAGTGATTTCCTTTGTCGGAAGAACAATGCGTGTACAAACGCCGGCAGGAGTCTTAAAGAATGCATAGCTGTCGTTCGGTTGTAGCAATTGACTCATATCCGTATTTTTGAAACGACTTAGCTGAATGACCTCTTTAGTGACGGAGAAAGCTTCCCACGTGGTTATTAAAGAGTCTTTTCCTGCTGTGCTTTTAACCGCATAATTATAATATATCTTAAGGACAGAGCTAGCCACGGACAATATATTACCACTACCGAAGGTAGTTGTTACATAAAGCCCCGGGAAAAACTCATTGAAAGTTTCTTGATTCTTGAATGTACCCGGATTATTAATCGTTTCATCATAAAATTTTTGTCCGAACTCAGTAGGCATTTTAATGCTTACATGAGGGCTGTAACCATCAGAGTTTCTAAGGGAGTCGGATATACTTGTGTTATAAGCTGTATAAGCTTGAGCACCCATTGACTCTTGCATATTGCAATATTGCTTAGGGTCAATATTTGTATAAAAATTCTTTTGTAACGGACTTGTAATTTTAAAGATCTCCGCACGCATAGGCGCCAAGGAGTCTCCTACCCATACACCGTTTTTATTGGAACCATTATAATATATATTGAATTCCACCGAATCAATTTTTCCCTCATAAGGTGTATGCGCAAATTGAAAATCACTCGGACAATAGAATTGGCACATATAATCCGATACAAGGTTACCATACAGCGGATCGTAGAGTTCACCCAACTGGGCGCTAGTAGACCTTGCGTAAATAGAATCTAATTGCACCGTAGTGGCTTGTATCTGGAACGTGTCCATATATACCGCAATTGTATCGTCGCCTGGCTGAATACTTGTTCCTATCGAACTAAAATCATCATTACACCCGGCCAAAATGCTAGCACCAAGGCCAAGTCCAAGTATTAAAAGCTTGATTTTCATTACTACATTTATTATTTCGTGTTAGAATCCAATACCACGTCGTAGAACTTATTGAACTCGTCCATATAAGTTTCCGGTGACTGATAGGGAAGGAAAGGAGTATCTTTCTTGGCAGAGATATAATCAAGGACTTCTTGATTGATCGTCTCGCTACCTTGGATTACACCATCAGCGAAATCAATCGCTAATTTGGTTAAGGCCACAAAACTTGTATCTGCCTTGATTAACTTCAAGTCAGCTTCTTTGGCTCCGTCCGCCTTCAGTTTTGTCGCGAAATCTTTGTTTAGCGGGTTCTTGAAGTCATCGTTGTAGATCGAATAAACGATTTTCGCGTTACGCAGGCACGGGTCATCGGCATACATTCTCTTGATGTAAAGAGCCGTTAACGCTGACATCCAGCCATGGCAATGGATTACATCAGGAATCCAACGCAATTTTTTTACGGTTTCCAATACTCCGCGTACATAGAAGATCGAACGATCGTCATTATCTTCATACTCATTTCCATTCTCATCGCTGACCGTGGATTTCCGTTGGAAGAAATCCTCGTTGTCAATAAAGTAAACCTGCATCCGGGCCGATTGAATGGATGCTACCTTAATGATCAGAGGATGGTCCGTGTCGTCAATAATAAGATTCATACCAGACAGACGGATAACCTCGTGCAACTGATTGCGGCGCTCGTTGATATTTCCGAATTTTGGCATGAATGTCCTGATTTCGCGACCACGCTCCTGAATTCCTTGCGGCAAATTTCTACATATTGTCGCGATCTCGGATTCGGGAAGGTAGGGAGTGATTTCTTGGGCTATAAACAAGATTTTTTTTGCATCCATTCTGTAAACTAGTTTTATAAAGACGCTACAAAGATACGAAAAATCTTTTATTTACGGTAATTATTTAGTTGCTTTGCACCGTCAATTAAGCATCTATCTGATGAAAATAGTAAATAGTATTAAAGATTTGAAGGCTTATCTTGCTGAGGCAAAGCAGGATAATAAGAAAATTGGCTTTGTTCCTACCATGGGAGCACTGCATAATGGACATCTTAGCTTGGTACAACATTGCGTGAAAAACAATGATGTATGTGTAGTCAGTGTTTTTGTAAATCCAACCCAATTTAATGACAAACACGACTTGGAAACGTATCCCCGTACGTTGGAGGCTGATTGTGTGTTATTAGAATCTGCCGGCTGTGACTATGTATTCGCTCCCTCTGTAGAAGAGATGTATCCGGAGCCAGATACCCGTACGTTTGATTTGGGAACGGTATCTGAGGTAATGGAAGGCGCTAAGCGTCCGGGGCATTTTAACGGTGTAGCGCAGGTGGTAAGTAAATTGTTCTATATCGTGGAGCCGGATAACGCTTATTTCGGAGAAAAGGATTTCCAGCAGATCGCTGTGATCCGGGCGATGGTGAAACAATTGAATATCCCTGTAACGATCAATGCTTGTCCGATCGTTCGTGAGGGCGATGGCTTGGCCTTGAGTAGCCGGAATACCCGTTTGACACCGGAACAACGTCAAAAAGCTCCGTTAATTGCTCGTACGTTAAAAGAAAGTACTACCTTTGTGCCCGGAAAAAGCGTACAAGAAGTGATTGACTATGTTGTCAATACGATTAATAGCGATCCTGTCATGGAAGTTGAGTATTACGAGATCGTAGATGGCAATACGTTAGAGTCTATCAAGAACTGGTCGGATACCGATTATCCGGTAGGTTGCATCACGGTATATTGCGGAGAGGTACGTTTGATCGACAATATCAAATACTAATTATAAGTCATACATGTTTATAGAGGTAGTAAAGTCAAAAATTCACCGGGTAACGGTAACGGAAGCTAACTTAAACTATATCGGTAGCATCACTATCGACGAGGATTTGTTGGACGCCGCTAATTTGATCGCGAACGAGAAGGTCTCGATCGTGAATAATAATAACGGAGAACGTTTTGAGACGTATATTATCAAGGGCGAACGTGGCTCGGGAGTGGTTTGCTTGAACGGAGCGGCTGCCCGTAAGGCTCAACCCGGAGATATTATTATCGTTATGTCGTATGCCATGATGGATTTCGAGGAGGCGAAAACATTCAAGCCTTCCGTGGTATTTCCCGATACGGCGACAAATAAGTTGATATAGCAGACGCTAGGCTTTGTAGAGATCTCTAATCATAAGAAAAGCTCGTCGGGATGCGGCGGGCTTTTTTTATCTTCATAAATTTAAGTAATAAGCGAGTTATGTACACGAACAGGAATATATGGAATGTTAGCTACCCGATCTTTTTGAGCTTGTTGGCGCAAAACGTGATAAACGTGACTGATACGGCTTTTCTAGGTAGGGTTGGTGAAGTCGAGTTGGGGGCTTCCGCTATGGGAGGACTTTATTATATCTGCGCTTTTACGATCGCCTTTGGTTTTAGTACGGGATCTCAAATCGTGATTGGCCGTAGAAACGGAGAGGGACGTTATGACCAGATAGGGCCTGTCATGATACAAGGCGTTTTCTTCCTATTGTCGCTGGCTGCTATATTGTTCTTGTTTTCTCGTTTTTTCGCGGGAGACGTGATGCGTGTATTGATTTCTTCGGACGCTATCTTGAATGCCACGGAGGAATTTTTGGATTGGCGTGTGTTTGGCTTCTTCTTCTCTTTCGTGAACGTGATGTTCCGGGCTCTTTTTATTGGTATTACTCGTACAAAGGTGTTGACATTGAACGCTGTCTTGATGGCAATGACGAATGTCTTACTGGATTATCTTTTGATTTTCGGACATGCCGGATTTCCAAAGATGGGTATTCAAGGGGCGGCTATCGCTTCCGTCATAGCCGAGGCGGTATCGATTCTCTTTTTCGTGGTTTACACGAGACTTACCGTAGATATACGTAAATATGCGCTTAACCAGATTCGTTCTTTCGATTTTGGCTTGTTGAAACGGGTGCTGGATATTTCCGTGTTCACGATGCTGCAATATTTCTTGTCTATCGCTACTTGGTTTATGTTCTTTATCGCTGTGGAGCATTTGGGGCAACGGGAGTTGGCGGTGGCGAATATCGTACGTAGTATTTACGTCGTGATGTTGATTCCCGTTAATTCCTTGGCGACCACGACAAACACGTTCGTGAGTAATAGTATCGGGGCGGGAGCGATCAATCAAGTTATACCGACTATCTGGAAGATCTGTAAGTTATCGTTGGGCATTATGGTCGTGTTTGCCGCTATTGTCAGTTTGATGCCGGGATGGGTCGTGTCTGTTTATACGAATGACGCTTCATTAGTGGCGGCCTCGGTTCCATCCGTCTACGTGATTGTCGGTTCTTTATTGATCGGATCGGTAGCTAATGTGGCGTTCAACGGGGTGTCGGGTACGGGAAATACACGTTCTGCGCTTTTTATGGAAGCGGCGGTATTGATTCTGTATGTGCTTTTTGTATATGTCGCAGGGATGCGTTTGCGTTTGCCGGTAGCCGTATGCTTCTTGACAGAGGCTATTTACTATAGTGGATTGCTCGTCGCTAGCGTAATCTATTTAAAGAAAGCCTCTTGGCAAAATAAAAGAATATAAGTATATGAGGGGAAAAAACACGTACGTCTTTTTTCGAAAACACGTACGTGAATTCTGAAAAACATGTACGTGTTTTTTTGAACTGTGAATATTGGGAAATTGTTCGTATTTTTGTATTGTAATCAAATAAGAAAGGTAACTCATGTCCACGAAGCAATGTGAAGATATGTTGGTAGGAAAAGGAGTACGGCCTACTGCCGCACGGATCCTTGTCTTGCAAAAATTATCAGAACGAACCAGCCCGGCTTCCCTGTTCGAATTGGAGGCGGAGTTGGAGACGTTGGATAAATCGACCATTTCCCGTTCATTGGCCTTGTTATTGGAACATCATGCGATCCATTCTTTCGAAGATGGTAGTGGCTCTATAAAATATGAGATATGCCAGAGCCGTTCGGAGACATGCCCAGTGGGTGATAGGCATATTCATTTTTTCTGCGAGGTATGCCGTAAAACCTCTTGTTTAAATAATATCAAGATCCCGGTCGCTCAATTGCCGGAAGGATATATAATGGATACCATTAATTATACGGTAAAGGGTGTTTGCCCATTGTGTAATAAGCGACGTTTTCAGAAACCCTGATAATTTGCAATCAAGTTGCAACTCCCTTCTCTTACCTTTGTACCGTAATCAAGAAGTAAATAATTAAAATAGATAAGATTATGAGTACAACATGTGGATGTGAACATTGCCATTCGCACGGAAGTTCCGGTTTATGGATGCCGACGGTTTCTTTCGTTTTGTTGGTGATAGGACTTATCGGGAAGTACTCGGGGATAAGTTGGTTTGCTGAGTCTTGGATAGAGGCTATTTGGTTTCTGGTCGCTTTTTTGCCGGTAGGACTTCCTGTTATGCGAGAAGCTTGGGAAGCGGCTTTGCGGAAAGACTTTTTTAGTGAGTTCTCGTTAATGGCGATCGCCTCGATCGGGGCGTTTTGTATTGGGGAGTATCCCGAGGCCGTAGCCGTGATGCTTTTCTATACGGTAGGAGAGAGGTTGCAACTTCTAGCCGTGAATAAAGCTTCGAAGAATATCAGTGACTTATTAGATGTCCGGCCGGAACGAACGGATGTATGGCGGACGGGTACATATATGAATGTATCTCCGAAGGATGTGAAAGTAGGCGAGCGGATCGAGGTGAAGCCCGGCGGACGTGTGCCTTTGGATGGCGTTTTATTGGAAGCCGAGGCACAGTTCGATACTTCGGCATTAACTGGGGAAAGTATGCCTCGTTCTATCTGTGAGGGTGAGGAGGTGCTTGCCGGAATGATTGCGCAGGGACAGGCGGTACGTATACAAGTGAATCGGCCGTACGAGCAAAGTGCCTTGGCCCGTATTTTGGCTTTGGTGAAAGATGCCTCGGAGCGGAAAGCGCCGGCGGAATTGTTTATTCGGCGTTTCGCACGGATTTATACCCCAATCGTGATTCTTCTGTCGTTTCTAATCGTGTCGGTTCCAGCCTTGGTAGGGATGGTGACGCCTTCTTTCCAGTATGTTTTCTTGGATTGGTTATATAGGGGATTGGTTTTCTTGGTTATTTCTTGTCCTTGTGCCTTGGTTATAAGTGTTCCGCTCGGGTATTTCGGTGGTATAGGCGCCGCTTCTCGTGCCGGGATATTATTTAAGGGCGGTAATTATTTAGATGCGATCACACGGGTAAATACGGTAGCGTTCGATAAGACCGGTACATTGACTACCGGGCGTTTTGAGGTCACAACGGTGGAAAGCACGGAGATCCCGGTTTCTGATCTTTTGAGTATTTTGTTATCAGTAGAGCGGAAAAGTACCCATCCGGTAGCGCAGGCTGTAGTTCGCTATGCGGAAAAACAAGATAGCGTGCCGATGGAAATCACTGACATGCGGGAATTGGCAGGGCATGGTGTCGAGGCTATCGTGAACGGTCGGCAGGTGCTTGTCGGTAACATTCGTTTATTGGCCGAACGTGATATTCCTGTCCCGAAGGAATTATCCGATAGTGTTTCTACCGTGGTGGTTTGTGCGATCGATGGGAAATATGCGGGGCATCTTCTCCTTTCGGATACCTTGAAGAAGGATGCCGTGGATGCGATTCGTCGGTTAAAGGATCTGGATGTTAAAGATATTTGCTTGTTGTCCGGGGATAAGCAAGAGATCGTGAATCAATTCGCTGAGCGTTTGGGTGTCGATAAAGCGTATGGTAATCTGCTGCCGGAGGATAAAGCCGCTTATATAGAGCGATTAACGGCGGAGCCGGATAAGTCGGTTGCCTTTGTGGGCGATGGGATGAACGATGCGCCGGTACTGGCTTTAAGTGATGTCGGTATTGCGATGGGTGGATTGGGATCGGATGCGGCCATCGAGAGCGCGGACGTGGTTATCCAAACGGACCAGCCCTCTAAAGTAGCGGAAGCTATTTCTATCGGACGTGCTACCCGGAATATCGTCCGTCAGAATATCGTGGGATCTATTGGCGTGAAGGTGATAGTCCTTGTGGCGGGAGCCTTCGGTTTTGCCACGCTTTGGGAAGCTGTTTTCGCGGATGTAGGCGTATCTTTGCTGGCGGTTCTTAATTCGATCCGTATACTAAAACGTTGAGAAGTGAAGAATTTCGAGATCGCTTTCATCGCATACTCATCTCTTTTTCGTACCTTTGCCCCTTAATCCAGTAGAAAATAATATAAATACACATACGAATTATGTTTGAGAACTTAAGCGAAAGGTTAGACAGATCGTTTAAACTGTTGAAGGGCGAAGGCAAGATTACCGAGATCAATGTGGCGGAAACATTGAAGGATGTGCGTAAAGCGTTGTTGGATGCCGACGTCAATTATAAGGTTGCCAAGAGTTTTACGGATACGGTAAAAGAGAAGGCTTTAGGACAGAACGTGCTTACATCGGTTAAGCCTAGTCAGTTGATGGTTAAGATTGTTCACGATGAGTTGGCCAGCTTGATGGGAGGTACGGCAGTCGACGTGAATTTGCAGGGAAATCCCGCCATTATATTGATGTCCGGTTTGCAAGGTTCGGGTAAGACTACTTTCACTGGTAAACTAGCGTCTTTATTAAAGACCAAGAAAAATAAGAAACCATTATTAGCCGCTTGCGACGTGTATCGTCCGGCAGCTATCGAGCAGTTGCGTGTAGTCGGAGAGCAGGTAGGTGTTCCGGTATACATGGAATTGGAGAATAAGAATCCGGTGGAGATCGCTATGAACGCTATCCGCGAGGCACGGGCTAAAGGCAATGACGTCGTGATCGTGGATACCGCCGGTCGTTTGGCTATCGATGAGCAGATGATGAACGAGATCGCCGCTATCAAGAGCGCTATCCAGCCGGATGAGACCTTGTTCGTGGTAGATGCCATGACGGGTCAGGATGCCGTGAATACCGCGAGGGAATTTAATGAGCGGCTGAACTTCGACGGCGTCGTACTTACGAAGTTGGATGGTGATACCCGTGGTGGTGCCGCTTTGTCGATCCGTACGGTTGTTGATAAGCCGATTAAGTTTGTCGGTACGGGCGAGAAGATGGATGCCTTGGATATTTTCCACCCTGAACGTATGGCGGATCGAATCTTAGGCATGGGTGATATCGTGTCTTTGGTGGAACGTGCGCAAGAGCAATATGACGAGGAAGAAGCGAAACGTTTGCAGAAGAAGATCGCTAAGAACCAGTTCGATTTTAACGACTTTATCTCCCAGATCCAACAGATCAAGAAGATGGGTAACTTGAAAGAGTTGGCATCCATGATCCCGGGTGTAGGAAAGGCATTGAAAGATGTGGATATCGATGATAACGCGTTCAAGAGTATCGAGGCTATCATTTATTCGATGACTCCGGATGAGCGCAGCAACCCGGCTATCTTGAATGGCTCACGCCGTCAGCGTATCGCCAAAGGTAGCGGTACGAGCATCCAGGAGGTAAACAAGCTGATCAAGCAATTTGATGAGACCCGTAAGATGATGCGTATGCTTACTTCCGCGAAGTCGGGGAAGATGAAGCTACCTTCGATGAAGCCCTCGTTCAGACGTTAATTAACAGGAGATAATCAATAATATGGAAGAACAACATTATCAATTGCTGGATGGTAAGGCCGTTTCCGCTCAGATGAAGAAGGAGATGGCTGAGGAGGTAGCCCAGATCAAGGCTGCCGGAGGTAAGATCCCTCACTTGGCTGCTATTTTGGTGGGCCATGACGGTGGTAGCGAGACTTATGTGGCTAGTAAAGTCAAGACTTGTCAGGAGATTGGTTTTAAGTCTACCTTAATTCGCTTTGAGGAGGATGTTACGGAGGAAGAATTGCTTCGTAAGGTCGATGAGTTAAATAATGATCCGGATGTGGATGGCTTTATCGTACAGCTTCCGCTTCCGAAACATATATCCGAGCAGAAGGTGATTGAGGCGATCGATTATCGTAAAGACGTGGACGGTTTCCATCCGATTAACGTGGGACGTATGTCTATCGGTTTGCCTTGTTTCGTATCGGCTACGCCTGCCGGTATCTTGGAATTATTGAAGCGTTATCATATCGAGACGCAAGGAAAGCATTGCGTGGTTTTGGGACGCAGCAATATTGTCGGCAAGCCGATGGCTACCTTGATGATGCAGAAATCTTATCCGGGCGATTGTACGGTGACCGTATGCCATAGCCGTTCTAAGAACTTGAAGGAGATGTGCTTGTCTGCTGATATTATTATCGTGGCTTTAGGTGTTCCTGAATTCTTGAAAGGGGATATGGTGAAGGAAGGCGCCGTGATCGTTGACGTGGGAACAACCCGTATGCCAAGCAGCGTAACCAAGAGCGGATTTAAGTTAACGGGAGATGTCTTGTTTAACGAGGTCGCTCCTAAATGTTCCTATATCACTCCGGTTCCGGGTGGCGTAGGGCCTATGACAATCATTTCTTTGATGCGTAACACATTGTTAGCGGGAAAGAAAGCGATCTATAAGTAAGTGGATGGATAAAAAAGTTCGCAAAAGGTTTGTGTAATCAGAATTTATACCTATCTTTGCGCCGTCTTAAAGGGGGAATCCTTTGAAAGGCGGATATGGTGAGAGTAGCTCAGTTGGTTAGAGCATCGGATTGTGGTTCCGAGGGTCGTGGGTTCGAGCCCCATCTTTCACCCATTGTGGTTTTTTAGATAAAAATCTTGTTATGAATAAAACAAGGTTTTATGAACCAAGGCGTCTGTGAAGAATGAAAGGTTTTTTTATATGGTGAGAGTAGCTCAGTTGGTTAGAGCATCGGATTGTGGTTCCGAGGGTCGTGGGTTCGAGCCCCATCTTTCACCCTAGAATGAGAAAAGGATATGCCCTATTAGGGCATATCCTTTTTCTATTTCTTATAATGGGCATTGTAAGTCTTTTATGATGCCCATCATAAGGAGCTTACAATAGGCATTGTAAACTCCTTATAATAGCGATCGTGCTGACCTACTCTTCGGTATATAAACCTTCTCTTGATAATTGCTTATCCAGATTCGCTACACCGAGGGCTATGATAGCGGTAACCGTAGCCGTATGTTCTTGGTATTCGGGGATGTTCTTTGTGTATAAATCCCGTTCCGTATGCCAGATTTCGCCGTAATCAAAATCATATCCTTTGAAATCCTCTGTGGTGAAACCTAATGTGGGGACACCTTCGATGGCGAAAACTGATGCGTCTGTTCCCCCCATGCGTGTCGGGCGTTTACGGGGTTCACGAACTTTTACCTCGAAAGGATAGTCCGGACGGATTTTTTGGATGGGTTCGCTGATCTTCACGAAATCATCATACATGGCTTGAGGGACGGAGATACCGACAGGAGGTTCCGGACCACCGTCACGATTGAACAAATTAGCGATTTTGGGTAATTTATCCTTATGCGCTTTCACCCAAGCTTGTGCTCCTAATAAGCCAAATTCCTCACCGGCGAATCCGATAAATAAGATCGTGCGCTTAGGCTTGGCTCCGGATTTGGCGATCATGCGAGCGGCTTCCATCATCGGTCCGATTCCAGTACCGCAATCGATGCCTCCGGTAGCCACGTCGAAAGCATCTAGGTGACCGCTGATAATAACATATTCGTCCGGGTATTTGCTGCCTTTGATAGACGCTACGACATTATGGTATTTAACCGGGCCTAATTTAAAATGATTACGAATATCGAACTCTAGTTCGAATGTACGTCTCTCTTTCACCATTTGTTCGATGATCGCGAATTGATGCTCGTCTAATTTGATATCCGGAAGTTCCGGCAGATTGTCGAAGTTCGTATTCGGGTCGTTCATCATTTTCCGGTCGTATAACGCACGGATAGGTACGGTGGAGGATTGGATAAAACCTAAAGCTCCGGCCTCGCACATTTCCTTATAATATAATCCGGGGAATTCTTTATAAGGCAACATCTCGTTTTTCTCCCCGTTTTCCCAGTTGCGGCGTCTTAGATCATTGTTTTTCTTCATGATCTCGTTGTTCTCTTTCTTGATCTCCGCACGGATGGAATCTCCCGAGGCGGAGCGGTCGATAGGCCAACCTACATTTTTCCCTGAGATAAGAACCCAAGCACCATTCAATCTTCCTTTGATTTGCTGGAACTCCTCGTCGTTACGAGGCTCCATCACCGCATGCCCACGTTGCACGCCTTTCGTTCCGGAAGTGTAGGAAGGGGTGGCGAAATGCAGGATCATTCCGTTGTCGCTCAACAAGCGTCCGAACCAAGGTCCTCGATTAAAGCCGACAGGGACGGTACCGGCCTCTTCTAATTGGACATCGAGTCCCCAACTCTTAAACTCACGCACCATCCACTCGGCGGCGTTCTCATAAGCGTCGGAACCTATTAAACGTCCGCCAAAGCGGTTCGTAAGGATATCCAGCTGATGCATCACTTGATTATCGTTCTGACCCATCTCGATGATTTTTTTTACGGCAGCGTCCTGAGCTGGTACAGGGGAGACTGTCATGCAGGCTAATGCCGCACAAACAAGTAAGATTTTTCTCATAAAGTAGTGTTTATTTCATTGATATGACTGTTTATTATTCAGTGTATGCAAATAAAGGAATAAATTTTGACTTATTGCAAATGAAATGGCAGTTTCTTTTATAACTTTGCGGAGTAAACAGATGGCGAATGAAAACAATGCGTAGCTTGAAGTGGTTAAGACCCCTCTTGGTAGTACTCTTTATGAGTTACTACGTGGGTGGCACGGCCTTTACCCATACGCATCATTTCCTAAACTATAGTATCACTCACTCTCATCCCTATCTGCCGGGAGCCGACGGCTTGCCTCATCATGAGCATAGTACGGTAGCGTTTAATACGATTGAAGAGCTGACCGAATTGTGTATGGAGTTAATTCCGTACTTACCTTTGGTTATGGCTTGGGCGCTTTTGATGGTAGTGCTCGTCTTTCTAAAGAAAGAGGTTGTCTTGCGTCTTGTGCGGCGTGGCGAATCCCGTGCGCCTCCTTCGTTTGGTATAGTAATTTGAGTCAAGCATTAGAATCACTTTTTATACTAAACATTTTACGCATCTTATATGAAATCTATATTTTTACTATTGCTTCCAGCGATAGTACTATGCTCTTGCCATACCCAAAAGCAAGAGGATGAGTCTGCGCATGCCGTAACACTCAAAGGGGATATTATACATATCGGTTCCGAATCTCCTGTTTTATCCAAGTTGACAAAGGAAACGGTTAAACGGGAACCTTACCGTATGGAGTTTACCACCTCGGGGGTCGTACAGGCGATTCCTTCTAATTACGCGGAGGTGGCTTCACCGGTAAGCGGGCGAATTACGAAATCGTTCGTTCGCTTAGGGCAAAAAGTGGCCCCGGGTAGTCCGATCTTCGAGATTAGCGCTCCCGCTGTTTATGAGGCGGGGAAATCTTATTACCAAGCTCGCCAAGAGATGGAACTGGCCTTGAAAAGCTTGAATCGGGAGAAAGACTTGATGAAAAACAAGGTTGGTGTCCAAAAGGAATTGGAAGAGGCCGAGGTGAATTACGAGTTAAAGAAAAAAGACTATGAGAATATGGTCGCCGCATTGAAAGTCTTTCAGATTAATCCGGATGAAATGGCTTTGGGGCAACCATTGATCGTTCGCTCGCCTATAGCCGGTGAGGTCGTGAAAGATCGGATCGTAATCGGGCAATATATGAAAGAGGACGCCGAGCCTGTAGCTGTCATCGCCGATTTGAGAAAGGTATGGGTGGTCGCCCATGTAAAAGAGAAGGATTTGAGTTTAATACAGGCTTTGGATGAGGTGGAAATCCGGTTGGTAGCCATGCCGGATAAACCGATATCGGGAAAGATTTATCACATCAGCGAGATGCTGGATCCCGATACCCGTTCGGTGGAGGTCTTGATCGAGTGCGATAACAGTACCCGTTTGATGAAACCGGAGATGTACGGCACGGTCAAGTTGAGCGACCGTGAGGCGGAGGTGATTCGTATACCTACTTCCGCTATCTTGCAGGAAGAGGAGAATATGTACGTATTGGTGGAATTGGGGAATAACGATTACCGGAAACAAAAGATCGAGACCGGCCTTACTGAAGATGGCAAGACGGTGGTTTTATCCGGCTTGAACGTAGGTGACGAGATCGTAGCTACGGGAGCGTTTTATTTACTTGACGCACGCTAACGGATTATGAAAAGGATTATTTACTTGGCGATACATCGGCGAGGACTGATGTTCGTGTTATTTCTGTTCTTAGCGATCGTTGGTTATTATTCTTGGACGCGGTTGGCGATAGATGCTTATCCGGATATCGCCGATACCACCGTGCAAGTCGTGACGCAGGTTCCCGGATTGGCCGCCGAGGAGATCGAGCAACAAATCAGTATTCCGATCGAGCGGGCTATGAATGGTCTGCCGGGACTAAACGTAATGCGTAGCAAGAATACGTTTGGTTTATCTACGGTCGTATTGGTTTT
Source organism: Parabacteroides sp. AF21-43 (assembly GCF_003635435.1). NCBI lineage: Bacteria > Pseudomonadati > Bacteroidota > Bacteroidia > Bacteroidales > Tannerellaceae > Parabacteroides > Parabacteroides sp. AF21-43. The sequence goes on from NZ_QTMG01000018.1 coordinate 65,985, forward strand.
TGATGATGGTATTGAGGATTATTGGGCCCGGCAACGTGTACAAGAGCGGTTGGTAGACGTGGAGCTTCCTTATAATGCGGTTCCCGGCTTAAATCCTTTGACTTCGCCGACGGGAGAGATCTTTCGTTATGTGGTGGAAAGTGACCGTTTAGACTTGAGGGAGTTGACCGATTTGCATAAATGGGTAATTATTCCGAGACTGAAACAGGTTACGGGTGTAGCGGATGTAAGTAATTACGGCGGTATCACTACCCAATATCAGATCGAGGTGAACCCTTATAAGATGGAGCAATACGACATTACCTTAGGGGATATTACGGAAAAGATAGAGAAGAATAACGTGAACGCCGGTGGTAGTATGTTAAGCCGGGGGGATTTGAGTTATGTGATCCGTGGAATCGGTCTGGTTAAGGACTTGGAAGACTTGGGACATATCGTGATCAAGACCGTGAATGGTGTCCCGGTCTACTTGAATGATATCGGTAAACTGAAATACGGAAACTTGGAGCGTAAGGGCGTTTTAGGTTTTACGGACGATACCCGTGATTACTCCGATGGCGTGGAAGGTATCGTACAAATGCTCAGGGGGGAGAATCCGTCCCGGGTGTTGGATGATGTGCATAAGGCGGTAGACGAACTAAATAACGAGACACTTCCCGAGGGAACCCGTATCCATCCGTTTATGGATCGTACGGATTTGGTTAATACGACCTTGCATACCGTATCGCATACGTTGTTCGAGGGTATGGTATTGGTTGTCTTAGTACTGATCTTATTCTTGGGGAGTTGGCGTGGCGCTTTGTTGGTGGCCTTAACCATTCCCTTGTCTCTATTGATTGCCTTTATCTTGATGCATGTTACGAATATTCCTGCGAACCTACTTTCCTTAGGCGCTATAGACTTCGGTATTTTGGTAGACGGAGCGATCGTGATGATGGAGACGGTCTTGAAGAAAAGGGAACGGCATCCGGATGAGGTATTGACGGAAGATTCGATCTTGCGCCGTACGACTGAGGTGGCTCGCCCGATCTTTTTCTCTACATTAATTATTATAACAGCCTATCTTCCTTTGTTCGCTTTTGAGCATATTGAGAAGAAATTGTTTACGCCGATGGCTTATACCGTAGGGTATGCTTTGCTGGGCGCTTTGTGTGTGGCCTTGTTCTTGATTCCGGGATTGGCCTTTTATGCGTATCGTAAGCCGGGAAAGATTTACCATAATCGTTGGTTGGAGAAACTTTCCACGGCTTATCATTCACAAATTGTCCGATTGATGGAGAAGCCAAGACGGGTTATTGTACCGTTACTGGCGATATTGCTGGGAGCGGGGATTTTAAGTTATACCGTAGGAAAAGACTTCTTGCCTCCGTTGGATGAGGGGGCGATCTGGATACAGGTACAGCTTCCTCCGGGTATTTCCATTGAGAAATCGAAGGAGATGGGGGCGGAGCTTCGGAAGACTTTGAAAGAGTTTAAGGAAGTCTCATATGTAATGACTCAAGTCGGTCGCGATGATGAGGGGGCGGAAGCGTTCTCACTCTCTCATGTGGAGTGTGGCGTGGGATTGAAACCCTATAGTACATGGAAATTCGGTAAGACGAAAGCGGATCTGATCGAGGAAATGGCGGCTAAGTTGGAGACCATGCCCGGCTACTCGGTCGGTTTCTCCCAGCCGATCATCGATATGGTGATGGATCAGATCGCCGGGGCTCATAGTGATTTGGCGCTGAAGATTTATAGCGATGATATTACGGAAAGTCGCCATATTGCGGATCAAGTCGCTAATGTGTTGAAGGAAATACCGGGTGCTGCCGACGTAGCGGTGGATCAAGAGCCTCCGTTGCCGCAGTTGCAGATTATCGCGGATCGTGCCCGTATCGCCCAGTATGGCTTGAACGTGTCGGATGTGGCCGATTTGATTGAGTTAGCGATCGGTGGAGCCTCTATTTCCCAGATATTTGTCGGAAGTAAAAGTTATGACGTGATTTGTCGTTTCGATGACGCTAGCCGCAATTCTCCCGAACGTATCGGTAATCTATTGCTGACTACCGGTTCCGGAACGAAGATTCCTCTTTCGCAAGTAGCGGAGATTAAGATGACAACCGGTGCCAGTACGATTACCCGTGAGATGAATAAGCGGCACTTGACGGTACGGGTTAATTTACGTGGCGTGGACTTGACGGCGTTCTTGAATAATGCGAATGCGTTGATTGATAAAGAGGTGAAATACGATCATGATTCCGTGCATTTGAAATGGGCCGGACAGTTCGAGAACCAGCATCGTGCGTATGCCCGTTTGGGGGCTGTGGTTCCTTTGGCGTTGGGACTGATGCTGCTTCTGTTGTTTGCGGCTTGCGGTAAATTCCGGCAGGCGGCTTTAATGATGAGTGTCGTTCCCTTGGCTTTGTTTGGTGGTATGTTGGCGTTGAATGTGCGGGGAATGACATTGAATGTTTCCTCGGCGGTTGGTTTTATTGCCTTGGTCGGTGTCGCTATCCAAAATGGCGTGATCATGATTTCCCATATCAATAACTTACGTACAAGGGAACGAGATTTGAAAGATGCGGTGATAACGGGAACTAAGCACCGTTTCCGTCCGATCTTGATGACGGCTACGGTTGCGGTCTTGGGATTGCTTCCTGCCTCTGTTAGTACAGGTATCGGTTCGGACGTGCAGCGTCCCTTGGCTACGGTAATCGTTTACGGGCTTTTATTTGCTACGGTTATTACGCTTTATGTACTTCCCGCTTTATACTATATGATCGAGAAACATTATGAGGGGAAGGATTTGACGCCGGTATCGGAGGAAAAAGAGCTGCACGCTTAATCCGGAGGTGGAATTAAAAAGATATACTATGTTTAGATTAGAAGATATGAAGAAATATATAATCCTGTCATTACTCTGCGGATGCTTATCCGTGAATGCTCAGACCATGGTTCCGCTTACGTATCGGCAATATATGGAGCGGGTTGCGGAAGGCAACCTTGAGTATGCGTCGGAGAAATTGAATGTGCCGGCCGCTAAGGCTGAGGTAACGGCGGCAAAGGTGTTTAACGATCCGAACCTTTCCGTGTCTTATTTCAATAATGAGAATAATTCCTTGCAAATGGGAGAAGGTGTTGAAGTAGAACTGAGCAAAACTTTCTCTTTTGGAAAACGGGGTGCGAATATCTCATTGGCACGTAGCGAGAGTGAGTTGACCGAGGCTTTGTTGGCTGATTATTTCCGGAATCTCCGGGCAGACGCTACGATTGCTTATATGGAAGCCTTGAAGCAACATGAGTTGTATAAGGTAAAGGAGAATGCCTATGAGAATATCCGGACATTGGCGGAGAGCGACAGTATCCGTTTCTCATTGGGGCAAATCCGTGAGGTGGATGCTACGCAGAGCCGGGTAGAGGCCGGGGTCTTACGAAATGAGTTGCTGCAAGCCGGAGCGGAATTAAAGAATGCTTTCTCGAACTTAAACTTCTTGACGGGGACTTTCAGTACGGATACTTTATTTCACCCAGAGGCTGAGTTACGTACGGAGCCTCGGGATTTTATCCTTGCCGACTTAATCACGGCGGCAAGCGAGGGGCGTACGGATTTGGTAGCTGCCTTAAAAAACAAGGAAGTGGCCGCTAGAGCCTTGAAAGTAGCTCGCCGGGAGCGGAATATGGATGTGGATTTGTCTATCGCCGTAAGCCGTAATGCCCGGGTTTATAATGAGGAAGCCCCGGCACCTCCTTTTACCGGAGTGACGGCAGGTATCGCTGTTCCTTTGAAATTCTCTAATTTCAATAAGGGGACGGTTCGTGCCGCTCGTTATCGGGAGCAACAAGCGGAAGCGCAATATAAGCAGGCTCTTTTGCAAGTACAGACGGAGGTGATGCAGGCATATCGTAATTATCAATCTTTCGCCGAGCAAGTTAATCATTATGAGGATGGGCTTTTAAGGCAAGCCCGTGAGGTGATGGATGGCAAGATTTACAGTTATAATAGGGGGGAAGTCTCTTTATTGGAAGTCTTAGACGCCCAGCGTACTTACGATGAAGTACAAGCTCAGTATATTGAGACGCTGTTTAATTACAGCTCAGCCTTGGTCGAATTAGAACGTTCGGCGGGTATTTGGGATATTGAGATTTGATTTGCGCTATAATTCAGAAAAGTAACAAGGGATAAATTGTAAGACGCTTACATTTCTATCCCTTGTTATTTTATCTGAATAAATCCATCAGTTTATCCGGTAATTGCCTAGTATCGAATATCTGATATTTCAGTAAATGATTCTTCTGCATGTTTAGACCATTGGATTTCTTTTACCATGAAGCCAACTTTTTTTGTAGTTTTTTCTTCAGCGCTTTTTGCGTACAATAATCCCCATTGTTGAAATCTACTTCAGATTCAGCTATCTTACAAGTTAATTCAGCCTCGTCTGGTGCCCAAGGATAAAGACTCCCCTTTTGCTTGGCAAGGCATAGACGTTTTATATTGGTCTCCACTTTCGATAATCTTTCCTCATCCATGCCTTTTATCAAGTCATAGAGATATTCTTTCCGTAAATTTAATTCCATCGTTGTCATAAGATTTGTTTTTTAGGTTTCTTAAACTAGACAAAGATAGCGTATATATTTGGATATTATGTATTTTTGCATCTAAAAAATGAGCGCATGATATTCTACTTTACAGGGACAGGAAACTCCCGTTGGGTTGCGGAAGCGTTAGGAACGGCTTTCGATGAGCCGTTGGTTTCCATTGCCGATGCGTTGAATGAGGGTAAGGATGAGAATGTTTATCCATTGAGGGAGAGGGAGAAAGTGTTTTTTGTGTTTCCTGTCCATTCTTGGGGGCCGGCTGTATTGGTGTCCCGTTTTATTTCCCGGTTGATCCTGTCTGGATATAAAGGGCAAGAGGTTTATTTCGTCTGTACTTGTGGTGATGATTGTGGATATACGGATCGGATCATGCGGAGCACCTTGGCGAGACGGGGAATTACCTTAACCGGAGGATTCTCTATACAAATGCCGAACAATTATATCTTAATGCCCGGCTTCGACGTGGATAGTAAGGAGGTAGAGACTGAAAAACTGAAAAAAGCACCGGAACGTGTAGACGAGATCGTAGAGGCGATCCGGCAGAAGAAAAATCCCTCTTTGTATTGTGCGGGAAGTGCCCCTCTTTTGAAGAGCTATATGGTCTATCCATTATTTACTCACTTTGCGATAGGCAGTAGCCGATTTTATGCTACGGATACCTGTATCTCTTGCGGTATCTGTGCGAAGGTCTGTCCGACCGGTACGATTTCCCTGTCGGGTGACGGAAAACCGGAATGGGCTGATACTTGCGTTCAGTGCGTTGCCTGTATTCATCGTTGTCCGGTGCGTGCGATAGAATATGGGACGATCTCGTTGAAAAAGGGACGTTATCATCACCCAGAGTTTAAGTAATCAATAAATAGAATAGAGAAATGAAGCAATTTTGTATGATGGCGCTTGCCGGCCTTTTGGTGGTTGGTTGCCAAGAAGTTCCAAAAGGATATGTTATCAATGGTGAGGTAGAGAATATGCCCGACGGCAAGATTTACTTGAAGTCATTCCGTAATAAAATGTTCTTTGACGTGGATACGGCAGAGGTAAAAGACGGGAAATTCACCTTTAAGGGTGAGGTAGATCAGCCTTTACTATTCGGTTTGGCAACCGAGAGCATGAACTATCCGGTTCAACTTTTCTTGGAGAATACGGATATGAATGTCAAGATCGGGAATGACGGGGAGACCATCACCGTACGGAACTCGCCGGTGAATGATATCTTTCAAGAAAATGCGGAGAAGGTATTTGAGGAAGGGTATGATATTGACAGTTTGATCTCGAAATATCCGGATTCTCCGGCGGCGGCGTTCTATCTATATCGTTATTTTACCTACCAATTATCTTTGGATGATTTGAAGGCGACTCGTGCGAAGATTTCCCCGGCATTGGCGAATAGTCCTTATGTGAAGGACTTGGACGGTATTATCAAGCAATTAGAACACGTACAGATCGGACAAGTCGCTCCGGAGTTTTCCTTGCCGGATACTGCAGGAGTTTCTGTGTCATTGTCGGACTTTAGGGGAAAATATGTGTTATTGGATTTTTGGGCCTCTTGGTGTCCCCCGTGTCGCAAGGAAAACCCTAACGTGGTAAATGCCTTCCAGCAATATAAGGATAAGAACTTTACGATCGTAGGTATATCCTTGGACAAGGATAAGGCTAAATGGCAGAAAGCGATCGCAGACGATCATCTGACTTGGGCTCACGTTTCCGACTTGAAATATTGGGATTCTGAGATCCCTGCTCTTTATGGGGTACGGGGTATTCCGGCAAATGTGTTATTGGATCCGAATGGGGTGATCATCGCCAAGAATATCACTGGAGAAGACTTACAGAATACCTTGAAGGAAGTGATTAAATAAGGATACGTTACTGCAAAGCCGTTGCAGTAGTATAAACAAAGGGAGTGTATTGGATTAAGCCTAATACACTCCCTTTGTTATGGATAAGTTATGACTTTTCTTTATTTAAGCGGAATAAGGGTAAAGCCCCAGTTGTATTCCCGGTTTGCGGGTAATGTATAAGCTGGTTCCGGACGTGAACCCCAGCTATCATAACCTGCTACACCTTGTTGTTTCAAGTCGACGCAAACCTCAACGAAGTCGCGAGGCGTGATATCGTTGATATGATGCTGGCGACGTAATACGTTCTTTGCTGCGGCTTCATCATGATTCGCTACTTGCTCTGGTGTGAAATTACTCCATTGACGGGATAGGCCAGTCGCTTCCTCGTCATCGAAATCCTCTATGGAATTACGCAAAGCGTTAAAGCCAATCGTATTATCCGCTTGGATCAACAAGCCTTTCTTGCCGGTACTAAGTGATACCCAACGAGTGTCGGTATGATGACCGTTTTCCTGCGGGCGTACATATGGGAAATATAATTCCTCGGCTGTAGATTTATATAAGCCGACCATACTACCGGCGTTTCTATCCAAGTAGTTCTCAGCAGGTCCTCGTCCGAAATATTCCACTTGATTCATGCTTGCCGGTAAGCGGAAGCGAACACCGATACGGGGAACATTCAATTTGGAAGCCTCTTTACGGGCGGCGTCACGTCCCGGAGTGAAAGTTGCCGTGCGAGTAGATTCCGATACCTCGGTTTGGGCGGCATCCATATCCGTGGATGTGAAACGGGCGGCCACATTTACAGCTCCGCTTGGATAGATCGTATAATTAACAATGTATAGATTTCCTGCCGGCAATAAATAGTTCACGTTAACCACGGCGTTATTGCCATCCATAGTGACGGTAGCGTCTGTCACGTTGAAGTTCTTGCTGCTTTCCTTCCAGACTTGCAAGCGTTTTGGCATACCGTTTCCGTAATCGTTATCGGTCGGCGCACGCCAGAAGTTCGGTTGGATACCGAAACCCTCGCTGAAATATTCCGTACCATCCACTTTATAAGAAGTAACGATTCCTGTCTTCTTGTTAAACATGAAGTTTACCTTTGAGGAGGATGCCGATAAGTTATCTCCATTTGTCGAAACCGTTAATTTAGGGCCGCTGGTCTTAAACGCCTTCTTGGGGCTTTCGATCGGTAAGCGGAATTGATCGCAAGCGATTTCGTGTCCGATAGGGATTAACGGCTCTTTTTCTACGGTCGTTACGTTGAAGTTTACGAAATATTCCGTACCGGCTTGTGGCTTTAAGTTGCCTACGGGAACCGTAAATTCCTTAGAAGCTTGGGGTTCTATGTCCAAAGAGACTTTACCGGAGCGTACAACTTTATTATTGGCTGTTACGCTATAGTGGACCATATATTTCTTTAGGTTCGTGAAATAAAAACGGTTCGTGACGCGGAATAAACCGTTCGCTAAATCGATCGCCTCAAACCCGATATTTTGATGGGCGTATTTAACCTCTGCCATAGCGGGATGCGGGGTACGATCCGGGTTTACTATACCGTTGCAAAGGAAGTTTCCGTCACTAGGGGCGTTTACTCCATAGTCACCACCATAGGTATAATATTCACGTCCATTCTTATCTTTTTCCAAGATACCTTGGTCCACCCAGTCCCAGATGAATCCGCCTTGCAGGTTCGGGTATTTATAGATAGCTTTCCATTGATCCCATAAGTTACCGGAAGAGTTTCCCATCGCATGTGAATACTCCGAAGGAGCTACCGGACGATCACTACCCTTACGCCCGATTTCCTCTAGCCATTCAGCGCTCGGGTATTGAGGTACGTACATATCCGTATTCCATTCCCAAAGGGCACGTTCGTAGTTCACCGGACGATTCATGCTATTTATTTCCTTGTCTTTCAGATATAAATAAGTTTGATAGAAGTTGTATCCGTTTCCAGCTTCGTTTCCGAGTGACCAGAAAGTAACGCTCGGATAATTCTTGTTTCGTTCGTACATATTCATCGTACGGTCCATATGCGGGATCAGCCATTCCGGATTATTACCCAAAGTGCCGCCTTTTTTCAGGCTGTAATACATACCGTGAGACTCGATATTCGCCTCATCGTAAACATACAATCCGTATTCGTCGCAGAGTTCATAGAATTTATGGTCTTGCGGATAGTGGCATAGGCGGACAGCGTTGATATTGTTTTGCTTCATCAGCTCGAAATCCTTACGCATGAGTTCCTCGGTAACGTAATGTCCGGTTTCTGGGTTATGCTCATGGATATTGACACCCTTGAACTTAACCGGTTGCCCATTGAACAATAAGACCGTATAAGGTTTTCCGTCTTCCGCTACTTGGTCAATTTGCTTCATCTCGAACCGGCGGAAACCAACGTTGAATGGAACTACCTCGATTACCTTACCCTCTTCTTTTATCGTCATCAATAATTTGTATAGATTCGGATGCTCGGCGCTCCAAGGGGCTACGTTCTTTAAATCATACTCGAAAGATGCTGTTTGAGGACTTGCGGGACTTACCCATATATCATTAGCCTCGGAGGCCACAAGATTACCTTTTGCGTCCAAAAGCTCATATCCGACATTTAAATTTTTCGTTTCTTGGGTATGATTCTTTAAGTCTACCGCCAGTTTGAAGATTCCATTCGTATACGTATCGTCCAAGGTTGAGACGACACGGAAATCTTGAATACTGGCCTTGGGTTGAGACCAAAGGAATACGTCACGTTCGATACCGCTCATTCTCCAGAAATCCTGACATTCCAAATAAGAACCGGTGCTCCAACGGAATATCTTTAATGTAAGCACATTCTTTCCGGGTTGCAGGTATTTATTGATCAGGAACTCGGCGGGATTTTTGGAATCCTCGCTATAACCCACTTCTTTCCCGTTTAAATATACGTAAAGGCCGGATTTAGCTCCGCCGATGTGTAAATAAATATCCCGGTTATCCCAATTTGCGGGTATCTCGATGTCCCTGCGGTATACGCCAACCGGATTCGCTTCCGGCAATAACGGAGGTTGGGGATTTCTTGGTTTAAACTCGTAACCATGATTCGTATAAATGGCTACGCCATGTCCTTGTACTTCCCAGTTTCCGGGAACGGTTATATCATCCCATGAGGAGGTATTAACGGAAGGATCTGTGATATTTTGAGGAAGATCTTTGTAAGAGTCGACAAAGAAAAATTTCCAAGTACCGTTTAATAGGGAATAGTACGGGCTTTTCTCAAATCGAGAGGTGAGGGCGGTTTCTCGGTCCGCATAACTCATGAAGGAGCTTCTGGGTTTTTCCTTGTTTACGGCTACGACTTGAATGTCTTGCCAATAAGGTTTTACGGGTTGGGGTGAAGAACCGTCCGCATAAGCCATTCCGGAAATAAGGCAACCTAATGCTCCGGAAAGCATCATTTTTTTGATAGAGTTCATATTCATCGTATTTTATTTAGATTAGCACTGGGGAATTGAAAATTGAGAATTGAGATTTAAAAATTACGTAGAGTCCCTTCTAATTTTCAATTCTCAATTCTCAATTTTCAATTATTTAGCTGCATAGTAAGAATATCCGTTAGCTACTTGCTGGAATGCTAAAACCCCAGATTGGCTTAACTCGACATTCATTTCTTTTCCGTCCGGTAGGTACATGACAACTTCGTCATTGCCATTGAATTTTAACAATTTTGTGCTTTCACCGTCAGCCTCTACATTCCAGCTTTGATCTGCTTCGTTGAAAACTAAGTCAAGCGCTTTCTCGTCGCCTTCCTTTTGGATATGGTATCCGTCAACTTTTGTTTCTACGGTATAAACGCCGTCTTTACCATCGATTGTTTTAACGTTACCTACATCTGCTACAGGATTACTTCCGCTCCAAAATTCGATAGAGTTGATCACAAGGACATCAGCCAAAGCGGAAATCTCGTAAACCGGGACAATCCAGAAAGCAATGAACACTAGCTCATTAACAAACTTACTGTCGATGCTTCTATTCCACGTTAAAAGTTTGTTTGTTAAACCAAAAGATCCTATACAGGACGAAAATAGGATACTACTTGCCACCGTAGTCGCTAGTAATAAAGTTAAGCTTTTCTTTTTCATAATTTAATAATTAGTTATTACAAGGGACGAAGATAACAACTTTTTCATGATAAATAGTGGTTATAAAGGAATAAATGGAATAAGTGCCTTAATATTAATCAAGCTTCTATTAAGTACGTAGTTCTGGCGGAACTTATAATCATTAGACGCAGCAAATATAGCACTATTTTTAATTATAAAACAAAAAAGACTAATTTTTCGCATACGAATCTAAAACAGCACCACCTAGTTATTAAAATATTTAACAAACAATCTTTCCAACCATAATCTTTTTTAGTATGGAGCTATGGACATCAAAGAGGTATATGGTTTGAAATTCAAACATGAAGTTAGTGTATATTAGTAATAAACGGAGTTCCGCCAGAACGATGAAGAAGCGCTTTCATGGTAGTTAACCGAGGATTTATAATTATACATTTAATGATTTAGAAGAGTGAATATTATAAGAAACGAGATCTAAAATAGTATGCCTTAAGTCTTATAATAGTAACAGCTATTTAATAAACAAAAAACGATTCTTATGTTGAAAATTGTAAGACCTGTCAGTTTTGTTCTATTGTCTGCAGCGTTTTGTTCCGGGGGTGTGGTTCATGCTTCTGATCGTGCGGCGATAACTCCGAGGGTAGGTATTTCCCAGCAAGAAGGTAGTTTGAAGGGAACGGTTAGTGACAGTTTTGGCCCTGTGGCTGGAGCGTCAATAGTTGTAAAAGGTACTACGAATGGTACTGTAACCGACATGAATGGTAATTTCGTGTTGGATGTGAAGAAAGGGGATGTGATCCAAGTATCCTTTATCGGTTATCTAACTCAAGAATTCAAATATAATGGAGAGCCTTCCATCAATGTGTCCTTGCAGGAAGATACCCAGAAATTAGATGAGGTGATCGTTGTCGGTTATGGTACGCAACAGAAGGCGAACTTGTCGGGAGCAGTAGCCCAATTGGATAGCAAGGAGTTGACAAGCCGTCCTATCTCTAACGTGTCTTCCGGTCTTCAAGGTATGATGCCGGGTGTAACCGTTACCTCGGGTCAAGGCCGTCCGGGACAGGATGGTAGTACGATCCGTATCCGTGGTGTCGGTACTTTGAACTCTGCCAGCCCATATATCTTGATCGATGGTATCGAGAGTGGCTCCATGAATGATATCGATCCGAATGATATTGAGAGTATTTCTGTATTGAAAGACGCTTCTTCCGCCGCTATTTACGGTTCGAAGGCTTCTAATGGTGTTATCTTGATCACGACAAAACGTGGTAAGACGGGTGCTCCTCGTATTTCTTATAACGGATATGTGGGTGCCTCGAAAGCTACTTCCATGATTGATCGTGTCAGCTCAGCCGATTACGCACGTTTGTGGAATCGTTTCGAGCCGGGACGTTATAGTGACGAGGACATCCGGATGTTTGAGGATGGCTCTGATCCTTACGGACATCCTAATACGGACTGGAATGATGAGGCTTATCGGACAGGTTTGTTGCATAAGCACAATGTTAGTATTACAGGAGGTGCGGAGAACGTGAAGTATATGGCTTCGGCCGGATATTTAGGGCAGACGGGTATCCTTCCTAACTCAGATCGTAAACAGTTTAACGGACGTACGAATCTGGATATGCAGTTGACGAAGAAACTGGCTGTTCGGATGAACATGTCTTTTATCAAGAATGACTTCTCGGATCCGAATGCTAGCTATTATGGTGGTTCTTCCGACCAGATTATCCGTCAATTGAATATTATTAGCCCGATGATCCCTGTCAAGGATAAGGATGGCAAATACGGACAAACTAACGATGGTAACCCTATCGCATGGTTGGATTCCGGGCAGACGGTGGATAATTGTAACCAGAATTTTACGGGGGCACTTTCTGTTGATTATGATATTATTGATGGGCTGAAGGCTACTGTGACGGGTGCCTACGTGAACGAGGACCAACGTCATACGGAGCGAGTCCTGAGCATACCGGATGATCCGGCATCTGCGTCTCGTACCACTTCCTTGGTTGAACGTTTCGTGAATTGGAAACGTTATAATTTCGATGCTTTGCTGAATTACAGCAAGAACTTTGGTCAGCATGGCTTGAAAGTGATGGTAGGTTATCATGCGGAGAAGTATGAGGTTAGCAAGAATCAGATGCAGAGGAATAATTTCCCGAGTAATAGCCTGAATGATATGGATGCCGGTGGGGCTTCTACACAAACAAATGATGGTTTGAGCCGAGAGCTTGCCATGCTTTCCTATTTTGGGCGTATTAATTATGATTTTGCGGGAAAATATTTATTAGAGGCAAACTTCCGTGCGGATGCTTCCTCTCGTTTTGCTCCGGGACATCGTTGGGGATATTTCCCTTCTTTCTCCGGTGCTTGGCGTATCAGCGAGGAGGAGTTTATGGAAAGTACGCATGATTGGTTGAGCAGTTTGAAGATTCGTGCTTCTTGGGGTATGTTAGGTAATCAAGACGCCTTGAATAAATCGAATCCTTGGGAGAACCAATATTATCCTTGGATGCAGACTTATAATTTGGATGGTAATTATCCTATGGGAGGCAACTTGACGACGGGATATTATCAGAAAGCCTATCGTATCGAGGATTTGTCATGGGAGAAATCTACGACTTGGGGTATTGGCTTGGATGCGGTTATTAATCATGTGACTTTCACGTTTGATTACTATGATCGCAAGACTACGGATATCATCATGGAGGTACCGGTCCCGACTGAGTTTGGCTTGGATCCTTATTTCGACAACGTGGGTTCTATGCGTAACCGAGGTGTCGAGGTACAGCTAGGTTATAACAATAAGTGGAATGACTGGTCATTGAATGTGATGGGAAATATGGCCTATAATAAGAACAAGATCGAGGATTTAGGAGGTGTAGACCGTATGACAAATCCTGATGACGGTGATTTGTGGCGTTTTGTTGGAAAGCCAATCGATTCTTACTATGTATATAAGGCTGATGGCTTTTTCCAATCTGACGCAGAGGCACAGCAATGGATGGATACCTATAAAGGAAAAGACGGCTACCCGTTCGGACAGGATTTCCAAGCCGGTGATTTACGTTATGTAGATACGAATGGAGATGGAAAGCTGGATGCGGATGACCGTGTATTGTCTAAGACTATCAATCCAGTTGTTACATTTGGTTTGAACTTGAATGTAGGCTATAAAGCATTTGACTTGACTTTGAACTTCACCGGTGCGGCTAATGTAGGCCGTGCGTTTACGAAAGAAGCGTTTGGTGAGTTCTCGGGTAGTGCCGGACATCCTTCTACTGCATGGCTGGATAGCTGGACACCGGAAAATACCAATGCAAGTATGCCGCGTGTAGCGGAGTCTAGAAAATCTCCGAGTGAGGCTTCTAACGTGATGTCTGATTTCTGGGTAATTAATACCAGTTACCTGCGTCTGAAGACATTGCAATTGGGATATACGCTTCCAAAGAGTGTGCTGAACGCTATCGGTTTGTCGAATGTACGTGTTTATTATTCTGCGGAGAATTTGTTTACGATAGATTCTATGCCATTGAACGTAGACCCGGAGACTGTTAGTTCCCGTTTGTCTAGCTACCCATTAGTGATGACAAATTCTTTTGGCGTAAATGTGACATTCTAATTAGTTAAGACCATTTAAATAGAAGATTTTATGAAACGATTATCAATATATATGTTGGCGGCTGGTATGGCTGCGTTATCTACTTCGTGTTCAGATTTTCTGGATACGGTGCCTAAGGATCAGTTGGCTCCTTCTACCACATGGCAGACAGAGGCGGATGCGAAGGGCTTCATAGTAGGCTGTTATAAGGATTTGCTAGATGGAAATACGTTGCTTTATCTGGATTGTGGCTCAGATATAGGCTATAATAATTTCCCTTGGGAAGGATTCCGCCCGTGGGGGGATGGGTCATTGTCTAGTTCTAATCCTGGGCAGATCCTTTATGATTACAAGTCGATTCGTAAGGCGAATACATTCTTGGAGAATGTAGACAAGGTGACGTTTTCTAGTGACGCTGTAAAAGCTAATTATGTGGCTCAAGCTAAAGCGATCCGTGCTTATAAGTATTTCTTGATGAATTGGTGGTATGGTGGTGTGCCTATTATTAGTTCTTATTCAAGTGCAGACGAGGCTAAAGTGGAACGCAATACGGAACAAGAGGTACGCGATTATATAGCTAAGGATTTAGACGAGGCCTTAGCTGGGATCGCGGAGGCTCCGGAGGCTCGTGGCTATATCGCTAAAGGTGCTGTTTTAGCTATCAAGATGCGTGAGGCTTTGTATTATGGTGATTGGCAAAAGGCAAAAGACGCAGCTAAGGCAATCATTGATTTGAAGCAGTATGAGTTGGATCCGGATTATACGAATCTTTTTAAGGTATCGGGAGTGGATTCTAAAGAGATAATCCTAGCGGATCAGAATATTGAGACGTTGGACGGATTGGGAACCATCGGGCAAATGTACAATAATGTAGACCAAGGTTGGTCTTCTATCGTCCCGACCCAGAATTTGGTGGATATGTATGAAATGTCTGATGGATTGACGAAAGAAGAGTCGAAGACTTATGACGCAAAGCATCCGTTTGCGAATCGCGACCCTCGTATGGCCATGACCATTTTATATCCGGGACGTGACTGGAGAGGTGATATCTTGAATACTTTAGATGAGAAACTTCAAGATGGTACTGTCAACAAGAACTTCCCGACTTATACAGATAATGCTTCCAAGAGTGCTTTGACTTGGGCGAAATACTTGGATCCAATGGATCAATATGGAGATGTTTGGAGCTCGGGAGCTTGTCCGATCGTATTCCGTTATGCGGAGGTTCTATTGACGTATGCGGAGGCTGCGAATGAGTTGAGCGGTCCTTCTGATGAGATCTATGGTTATTTGAATCAGATCCGTCAGCGTGTAGGAATGCGGGAAGTGGATAAGGCTAAATATGGGACGAAGGAGAAACTTCGTGAATTGATCCGTCGTGAGCGTACGGTAGAGTTGGCCGGCGAAGGCTTGCGTCGTGCGGACATCGTCCGTTGGCAGGAAGATGGAAAGATGCTTGCCGAGAAAGTCATGAATGGTGATTTGTTACGTGTTACAGGAACGATTAATTATGGGGAGTCTGAGCCTACTAAACGTGCGGAAATCACGGGTACGGCTGTTATTGAGACTCGTCAGTTCTCTTCTCGTAACCGTTACTTGCCGATTCCTCAAACAAGCATGGATAAGAATCCAAACTTGAAACAGAATCCGGGGTATTAGTTTCCTATGAGATGTTAGATAAAAAGGGGGGGAAGGCCGAGAGGTTCTCCCCTTTTTTAGTTACATTTGGCGAATATTGAGATTGTATGTCTCATGTGCTTAAGTATATAAATTGATTCCGTTATGAAAAAGAAACTGATAGTTTTTGCCTGCTTTCTTCTCGTATCCTTGTCTTGTTTGCCGCAGTTGCCTGTACGGTTGAACGAGCGTTCGGTGGTGCTAAATACGTCTACCGGGGCATTAAAAGGGAAGATGGTAACTCCCAATCAGGAGTCCGGTTATCCTGTGGTATTGATCATCCCCGGCTCCGGCCCTACGGATATGGACGGGAACTCCGCCGCCTTGCCGGGTAAGAATAACTCCCTTAAATACTTGGCGGAAGGGCTAGCGGGAAAAGGTATCGCTTCCTTGCGGTATGATAAACGGGGTATCGCCTCCAGCGCCTCAGCGGGAAAGGATGAGTATTCCATGCGTTTCGAGGACGGGATCAAGGACGCACGAGGCTGGATCGATTATTTGAGCCGGGATAAACGTATTTCCGGAATCTATGTGTTGGGGCATAGCGAGGGAGCGTTGATCGGTATGGCGGCTTCGGTGGATAACCCGAAAGTGAAAGGATACATTTCGGTGGCGGGTGCGGGGCGTCCGGCCTATGAGATCGTGGAGGAGCAAATGGCGGGTCAGCCGGAAGTGATCCGGGACATGGTAAAGTCGATAAATGCGTCCTTGAAGGGAGGGAAGCTCGTACCGGACGTGCCGATCGGCTTACAATCCTTGTTCCGTTCGTCGGTACAGCCTTATATGATCTCATGGTATACGTATAATCCGCAAGAAATCATCAAAAAATTAAAAGTGCCGGTGTTGATTTTACAAGGGGATAAGGATATGCAAGTATCCGTAAAAGATGCCGAACTGTTGAAGCAAGCCCAGCCTTCGGCGGATTATCATTTGATTGGAAATATGAACCATCTGATGAAGACCTGCGATACGATGGACCAGCAGAGGCAAATGGCTACCTATACCGATCCCGCCCTTCCGTTGCATAAGGATGTGCTGATATTAATTGAAAAGTTTGTGAGTAAACCTTGAACTGTTGTATCTTTGCGGTCATAAATTAAAGAGACAGTATGATTTCGGTTGAAGGACTAACAGTTGAGTTTGGCGGTTTTACGCTTTTTGATGACATTTCATTTGTGGTAAACAAGAAGGACCGTATCGCCTTGGTGGGCAAGAACGGTGCGGGTAAATCGACGATGTTGAAGATATTCGCCGGTTTGCAATCACCCACTTCCGGAACTGTTAGCGTACCGAAAGATGTTACGATCGGGTATTTGCCCCAGCACATGCAATTAGTTGATACCCGTACGGTGCGGGAGGAGGCGGAATGCGCTTTCGAGCATATCCATGAGATGGAGGAGGAGATCAACCGCTTGAATACCCAATTGGCGGAGCGTACGGATTATGACTCCGAGAGCTATCAAAAGCTGATCGATCGTGTCACGTACCTATCCGAGCATTTCCAGATGATGGGAGGAAACAACTACCATGCGGAGTTGGAGCGTACATTGGTCGGATTAGGCTTTAGCCGTAGCGATTTCGACCGCCCGACGTCTGAGTTCAGCGGAGGCTGGCGTATGCGTATCGAGCTGGCAAAGCTCTTACTCCGGCAACCGGACGTGTTGTTGCTGGACGAGCCGACGAATCATCTGGATATAGAATCCATCCAATGGCTGGAGAACTTTATCGCTACCCGTGCCAACGCCGTGATCTTAGTATCGCACGACCGTGCCTTTATTGATAATACGACTTTCCGCACCTTGGAGATCGAATTAGGCAAGGTCTACGATTATAAAGTGAAATATTCGGAGTACGTCGTACTTCGCCAAGAACGCCGTGAGCAGCAGCAGCGCGCTTATGAGAACCAACAAAAGAAATTGGCCGATACCGAGGCGTTTATCGAGCGTTTTCGTTATAAAGCCACGAAGTCCGTACAAGTACAATCCCGCATCAAGCAATTGGAGAAGGTGGAACGTATCGAGGTAGACGATGTGGATACAGCCATGCTGCGGCTGAAATTCCCGCCTGCTCCCCGTTCCGGCTCCTATCCGGTGATTTGTGAGGAGGTGGCGAAGCGTTATGGCGATCATCTGATCTTCGACCATGTGACGCTTACGATCAACCGGGGCGATAAAGTAGCTTTCGTCGGAAAGAACGGCGAGGGTAAATCTACCTTGGTGAAATGTATCATGGGAGAGATTGCCGATTTCACCGGAAAGCTCCAATTAGGTCATAACGTGAAGATCGGTTACTTCGCCCAGAACCAAGCGCAACTATTGAACGAGAATCTTACCGTTTTTGATACGATCGATTACGTAGCGCAAGGAGATATCCGCTTGAAGATACGGGATATCCTAGGCGCTTTCATGTTTGGTGGCGAGGCTTCCGATAAGAAGGTGAAAGTCCTGTCGGGTGGCGAGCGTACCCGTTTGGCGATGATCCGCTTGTTATTGGAGCCGGTCAACCTGCTGATTCTCGATGAGCCGACGAACCACTTAGATATGCGTTCGAAAGACGTGCTGAAAGACGCCTTGAGGGAGTTCGACGGCACGGTGATTCTGGTTTCCCACGACCGTGAGTTCTTGGATGGCCTAGTCGATAAGGTCTATGAGTTCGGTAACCAGAAAGTCGTCGAGCACTTAGGCGGCATCTATAATTTCTTGGAGCATAAGAAAATGGATAGCTTGCGTGAATTGGAACGTTCTACCGGGACGAGCACTTCCACATCCGGTACCGGTGAGGCTCAGGTATCTCAAAACAAGCTCTCCTATGAGGCAAGGAAGGAACTGAGTAAAGCGATTAAGAAAGCGGAGAAAGCAGTTGCCGAGGCCGAGGCCCGTATCTCGGAGCTTGAGAATGGCATTGCCGTTATCGAGGCGAAGCTGGCTACGCCGGAAGGTGCCTCCGACGCTTCTCTCTACGGTGAATATTCTGCCCTAAAAAAAGAACTTTCCGATGCGATGGATCTATGGACCGAACGGACAATGGAGTTGGAAGAGCTGAATACGCAGGATTCATGAAAAGGCTGCTAGTCAGTGAAAGGCTGCTTATCTGATCTTTTTGATCCAAATACTCCTGTTTTCGTGACAAGCGCTTGCCGTTGATGACGCAAAATAGCGGAAGGGAGAGTACGAGAGCTGGCTTTTAAAGGGGAGAATATCCCTTTTCTCATGCGTGATAGGCTGCGTTGGGCTACGCCAGTACTGCCATCGGCCGATGCGTATGCCGCCGTTGGGCATCGTGACTACTCAAGAATAGGGTTATGACTACTCGTGAATAGGCATTCTTACCCTGCTAGAACCCTATTGTAACCCTATAAATGATACCAATCTTTCCCTTTGATATGAATTAGGATGAATTGATTTCGCTAGAATAAAAGGCTATTTTCGGGTATAGAGTTGGCTATTAGTTGTTTGCTGAAATTTTCTTTCGGATTTGGAGGCGAGCAGTACTTAGGCCCGGAATATTCGGTTCTCCGGAGGTTCGGATTACAAAGTGTCATTTTGATTATTCCTTGAAAATAACCTTTAATAGCTTACCCGTTTTAAAAAGAAAGTCCTTAACTTTGCTATCCAAAAAACGCGAAAGCTTAAAGCACATATCATGTTAACACAGATCATTAATGGAAAGATTCTTACCCCGCAAGGCTGGCTGAAAGACGGCTCGGTACTGATAAGCGACGGTAAGATTTTAGAAGTAACAAACTGCGACTTAGCGGTAGTAGGGGCAACCTTGATAGACGCCAAAGGTATGTATATCGTCCCCGGGGGTGTGGAAATTCACGTGCACGGAGGTGGAGGCCGTGATTTTATGGAAGGTACCGAGGAAGCTTTCCGTGCGGCGGTAGCCACGCACATGAAACACGGTACGACCAGTATCTTCCCCACCTTATCCTCTTCTACCATCCCGATGATCCGTGCCGCCGCCGAGACCACCGAGAAACTGATGGCTGAGAAAGATAGCCCGGTTCTGGGGCTTCACTTAGAAGGACATTATTTCAATATGAAAATGGCTGGTGGACAAATCCCGGAGAACATCAAGAATCCCGATCCCGAGGAATATATCCCTCTGTTGGAGGAAACGCATTGCATCAAGCGCTGGGACGCCGCTCCGGAACTTCCGGGAGCGATGCAGTTCGGTAAATATATCACCTCGAAAGGCGTACTCGCCTCGGTAGGGCATACCCAAGCCGAGTTTGAGGATATCTTGACCGCTTATGAGGTAGGTTATACCCACGCCACCCATTTCTATAACGCCATGCCGGGCTTCCATAAACGCCGCGAGTATAAGTATGAGGGAACGGTGGAAAGTATCTATTTGCTCGATGATATGACCGTCGAGGTCGTTGCGGATGGTATCCATGTGCCGCCTACGATCCTTCGTCTGGTCTATAAGATAAAAGGTGTGGAACGCACTTGTCTGATCACGGATGCCTTGGCTTGCGCCGCCAGTGATAGCCAAGTCGCTTTCGATCCCCGTGTCATCATCGAGGATGGCGTGTGTAAGTTGGCCGACCGCTCGGCCTTGGCGGGTAGTGTCGCCACGATGGACCGCTTGATCCGTACGATGGTGCAAAAGGCCGAGATTCCCTTGGAGGATGCCGTGCGTATGGCCTCGGAGACTCCCGCCCGTATCATGGGCGTATCCGATCGCAAGGGAACGTTGCAGCGGGGCAAAGACGCGGATATCGTCTTGTTGGACCGTGACTTGAATGTCCGTGCGGTTTGGGCGATGGGTAAGTTGGTTGAAGGTACGAATAAACTATTCTAAACAAGAACGATTATGTTGACACAGATTATAAATGGCCATATCCTTACGCCGCAAGGATGGATGAAGGATGGTTCCGTATTGATTAGCGACGGGAAGATCTTAGAGGTTACAAATAGCGATTTAGCGGTGATTGGCGCCAAGGTGGTGGACGCGAAAGGAATGTCTATCGTCCCCGGTTTCGTGGCGATGAATATCCATGGCGGTGGGGGCTTCGACTTCTCCGAATGTACGGAAGAGGCTTTCCACGGTGCGGTAGCTGCTCATCAGAAACATGGGGCCACGACGATATTCCCTACCGTGTTGGCTCCAGAAATCGGGGTGATCGATAAGGCGGTAACTGTATGCGAGGAGATGATGAGGAAAAAAGACGGTCCTATCTTAGGATTGCACATTGAGGGACCGTATTTGAATCCGAAGATGGCGGCGAGTTTATTTATCGATAAGGAGAATCCCGCCGACCCGAAAGAGTATAAAGAGATATTGGAACGTACGGATTGCATCAAGCGTTGGGATTCCAGCCCGGAGATACCGGGTGCGCTTGAGTTCGCCCAATACTTGAAGTCGAGGGGAATCCTATCCGCTATCTCGCATACGGAAGCGGAGTTTGATGATATTAAGACCGCTTACAATGCCGGTTTCACGCATGCGGCTCATTTCTATAACGCTATGCCCGGTTTCCATAAGCGTCGTGAATATAAGTACGAGGGAACGGTGGAAAGTGTTTTCTTGATGGACGATATGACGGTAGAGGTGATCGCTGACGGGCGTCATTTACCCTCTACGATTCTCCGATTGGTCTATAAGCTGAAAGGAGTGGAACGTACTTGCTTGGTTACGGATGCTCTTTCTTGCGCAGCCAACGAGGGTAAGCCGTTATCCGATCCCCGCATTATCATTGAGGATGGCGTATGCAAGTTGGCGGATCATTCCTCATTGGTGGGAAGTATCGCCACGATGGACGTACTGGTACGTACGATGGTGCAGAAGGCCGATATTCCTTTGGCCGACGCTGTCCGTATGGCTTCCGAGACTCCGGCCCGCCTGATGGGGGTAAGCGATCGCACCGGAACCTTGCAAAGAGGGAAGGACGCGGATATCGTGATCTTGGATCGTAAGTTGAATGTGCGTGCGGTATGGAGCATGGGAAACTTAGTTCCGGAGACAAATACATTGGTCTAAGCTCGTTAATAATATAAGGAAGGGACTGTCTTGGCTGGCCGGGACGGTTCTTTTTTATTTTTAGGCGATATAGATCAAACCTTTCGGCTAATAAATTTGTTCTATCAACGTATGGCGAAATCAGTACTTATTTCATATATTTGTGATTCAAGTAAGATTGTAATACTAAATCAATAATTAAACATGAAAACGAACCTTAGTTCTCAAATTACTCTGACGCGTATACCGTTGCGGTATTATCGCCCGGAAAATGCTTTCGAGCATTCAGTTTTAACTCGTTTGGAAAAGATTCCGACAAACATTTACGAATCGGCCGAGGAAGGTTCTTTCGCTATCGCTAAAGAGATAGCAACACAAATCCGTAAAAAACAAGATATTGGTAAGCCCTTCGTGATCGCTTTACCCGGCGGACGTTCTCCGCTAAGCGTTTACAAGGAGTTGATCCGTATGCATAAAGAGGAGAATTTAAGTTTCCGCAACGTGATTGCTTTCGTGGAATATGAGTTCTATCCATTGGCTAATCCCAGCGCCGGAAATCTGGCTCGCCTAAAAGAGGAGTTATTCGATCAGGTCGATATCGATCCTGCGAATATCTATTGCCCGGACGGAAGCATGCCGAAAGACGCTATCCTAGATTTCTGTCGCCAGTATGAGGAGACGATCCAATCCGTGGGAGGTATCGATTGCATGTTGCTAGGTATCGGTAACTCCAGCAATATCATGTTCAACGTGGGTGGAACGACGATCAGCTCGCGTACCCGTATGGTCTTGTTGGAAGGCGCTTCCCGCAAGGAGGCTGCCCGTACGTTCCCTTCGCAGGAGAATGTCCCGGCAGGTATCATCACGATGGGTATCTCTACGATGATGAACGCCCGCAGCGTGATCTTGATGGCTTGGGGCGAGGATAAGGCTAGCATTGTCGCTAAGACCGTTGAAGGCAAGGTTAGCGATGCCGTTCCTTCCAGCTATTTGCAGAATCATCCGAACGCCAAGGTCGTGATCGATCTTTCAGCCGCTTACGACTTGACTCGTATCAGTCATCCTTGGTTGGTGACTAGCTGCGAGTGGGATAATAAGTTGATCCGCCGTGCGATCGTTTGGTTGTGTCAGTTGACGGACAAACCGATCTTGAAATTGACAAACAAGGATTATAGCGAGCACGGATTGGGTGAGTTGTTAGCCCTGTATGGTTCGGCGTATAATGTAAATATCAAGATATTCAATGATATCCAGCATACGATTACCGGATGGCCGGGTGGTAAACCGAACGCCGACGATTCCAATCGTCCGGAGCGTGCTAACCCGTATCCGAAGAAAGTGATCGTATTCAGTCCGCACCCGGATGATGACGTGATCTCCATGGGCGGTACCTTGCGCCGTTTGTGCGACCAACATCATGATGTGCATGTGGCTTACGAGACTTCCGGTAATATTGCCGTAGGCGACGAGGAGGTAATCCGTTATTGCGAGTATTTGCGTGATGTATGTGAGAAATACTCTCCCGACTCGGCCGTGAAGGATAAAGCGAACGAGATCATCAACTACCTGCGTTACGAGAAGGTGGAGAACGGCGAGCCGGAGAGAAAGGATGTCCTCTTTATGAAAGGAACGATCCGTCGTGAGGAAGCCCGTCACGGTTGCCGCTACTCGGGCGTGAAGGACGATCATGTTCATTTCTTGGATCTTCCGTTCTACGAGACCGGATTAGTGAAAAAGAATGATTTGAGTGAGGCCGACAAGGATATCGTAAAGGCGCTGTTGCTCGAGATCAAGCCGGATCAAATGTTTGTCGCCGGTGACTTGGCTGACCCGCACGGAACTCACAAGGTTTGTCTGGATGCCGTACTGGCCGCTATCGACGAGGTGAAAGACGAGGAATGGATGAAGAACTGCCGTGTATGGATGTATCGCGGCGCATGGGCAGAATGGGAAATGGACCATATCGAGATGGCCGTACCTATCAGTCCGGAGGAGTTGCGCTTCAAACGTAACGCTATCTTGAAGCATCAATCGCAGGCCGAGAGCGCTCCGTATCTGGGTGACGACGAGCGTTTGTTCTGGCAGCGTGCCGAAGATCGCAACCGTGCTACCGCGGAGTTGTATCGTCAATTAGGTTTGGCTTCTTATGAGGCGATCGAGGCGTTTGTACAATATATCCCGTTGAGATAATATCTAGCGATAGAATAATCTGAAAGCCCTATCTGATTAAGTTCGGATAGGGCTTTTTGTTTTTGTGTTATTTTTTTCGTGTGGGCGTAAGTAGATCTGTTTCTATGATCGTATATAGATAAAGGAGAAGCCTTGAATTGTCTAATATAATACAAGAAATGTCCACATTGAGCATGAAAGACTATATTATTAAGAACCATGAGTTAGATAAATTTAAATTATTATATCTGGAGAATGCCCCCAGACTGATCTTTTATGCCTCGAAATATGTGGATAGCGATACGGCGGAAGATTTAGTGCATGATATATTCATCAAGATCTGGCAAAAGAAAGAGATTTATTCCGTGGAAGAAGGCTTGAAGACATACCTATTCCGTTCCGTTCAAAATGCTTGCCTCGATTACCTAAAGCATAAATCAATAGAAATGACTTATGCGGATGAGGTTGCTCGTAGACTAAAGATAGAGGAGATAGGTTATTATAATCAGTCGGATGCGGCGGAGCTGGAGAAAGAGCGTCTGGACTCCGTTTACCGGGAAATAGCCAAGTTACCGGACAGATGCCGAGAGGTTTTTACGTTGGCTTATGTGGACGGGAAGAAATCAGTGGAGATCGCAGGAATGCTAAATATCTCTCAACGTACGGTAGAGGCGCAACTCTATAAAGGATTGAAGATCATACGGAATGTGTTGGCACTTCTGGCACTGGTTTTATTTTTTAGATGAAAATACGGTAGAATACGTAAGTAAAAAGAGGAAACCGGTCGTATATATTATAAATGAAACAGAAAATGGAATCTAATAATTCGATAGAAGAACTGATCATACGCTATTTGCAGAACGAGATTCAAGAGGATGAACTTCGGGTGTTGGATGCTTGGATTCATGAGAGTGACGCTAATAAAGCCCACTTCTTTGAGCTTAAGGGGCTTTTTGACACTCGGAAAGAAGTGGCGTTCTTGAACCATTATTCCGTGGAGCGTAGTTGGGAGCGAATGGCTGGAAAGCTGGATGCGATCTCTGGCGTATCTGTGAAATCCAAGGTCCTTGGCAAACAGTTCTGGCTTTCATTCTTGAGATATGCGGCGATTATCGTAATCGCTATGGGAGTAGGTGTGGGTATGAATCAATGGATAAGCAATCGTTTATATGCCGGCGATATGGAATATAACGAGATCGTAGTGGAAAAAGGCGGACGTGCGAACACGCTATTGCTATCCGACGGCAGTAAGATCATACTCAATGCCTCCACCCGTTTTAAATACCCCACCTCTTTTAATGGAGATGAGCGTGTGGTTCATCTGGAGGGTGAGGCCTATTTCGAGGTTGCGAAGAATCATTCGAAACCTTTCATCGTAAAACTAAAGAACCAACAAATCACGGTACTCGGAACCTCATTCAATATACAGGCTTTCAACGATGATCGCTTTAGCGTCACCACCTTATTAAGTGGTAGTATCCTGTTGGAATCTTTTGACGCTCAAGGACGGAAAATGAGTAGCATGAAGCTAAAGCCGAATCAACAAGCCCGGTCGGATAACCGGACCGGCTCTATTTTCTTGTCAGAGACAGATGCCTCGATCTCGAACGCTTGGGTAGGAGGGAAATATCGTTTCAAGGATGAGACCTTAGTCTCTATCGTAAAACGTCTGGAGAATTACTATGGGGTAAATATCCGCTTGGCGCATGACAGTCTGCGGAACATCCGCTACACGGGAACCTTCTCTTTGGATCAAGGTATACAAGAGGTGTTGGATATTATTAACTCGGAGAAACAATTCACTTTCATGAAAGACGGAAAAGATATTCTGATATCGGCGAGAAGCAAATAACAAAATAATAGATGTATAACCTTAAACATTGGAATTGCCTATGACAAATACTTGATCACAAAAAAAGAATCGGGACTGACACCACTCACCCCCGATCCTTATTCGTTTTTAATTTATGAATCACCTTTCTCGCCAGTCCGCTGAAACCGTGCGATCGAGGTAAGTCCTTAATAAAAAAACATTTACAAATTTATGGAAAAAGTTTGGAATAGTGATGATCTATTACCTAAAAAATTTAAATCAATCATGAAGATCACATTGCTTTTTTTAATACTGGGTATATTGCATGTCTCGGCGGATACCTATGCGCAAAAAGCTCAAGTTACGGTAGAAGTAAAGAGCGGGACGTTCTATGATGTCGTCTCGGAGATTGAGAAACAGACCGAGTTCATGTTTTTCTATAAGAGCGAGGATATCGATAATAGTAAGCAGGTGGATATACAGGTGAAGAATCGCCAAGTTACCGACGTGTTGAATGAGTTGTTGAAAAACACGAACTTGACCTACCGCATATCAGGTAAGCACATCACGATCTTGAAGAAAGACGCCGTACAGCAACAAAAGAAAAAGATCTCCGGTACCGTTACGGATCCGGATGGCATACCGGTTATCGGGGCCAATGTCGTGATTAAGGGTACGACGGTCGGTACCGTTACGGATCTGGATGGAAAGTTTAGCTTGGATGCGGCTAATAACGATATCCTGTCATTTTCCTATATCGGCTATGCGGAGCAAGAGATCGAGGTCGGGAATCGTACACTGTTTAACGTGAAGTTGGCCGAGGATTATAAAGCGCTTGAAGAGGTCGTTGTCGTTGGATATGGTACGATGTTGAAACGAAACTTGTCAACTTCAGTGGGTTCCGTAGACTCGGAGAAGTTATTGGAGCGTCCGAATGCCACGAACGTATTCCAAGGATTGGCCGGAAAGGTAGCGGGTGTTAATATCGCTTTGAATTCTGGTGCGCCGGGTGGTAGCCCTGCGATAAAAATCCGTGGTATCGGTTCTTTGAATTCTTCCAATACACCGCTATATGTGGTCGATGGTGTGGTTGGCGTGGATCCGGACCAGATTGATCCGAATATAGTTCAGTCTATCGATATCTTGAAAGACGCTACTTCCTCTTCTATTTATGGTGCGAGAGGTGCGAATGGTGTTGTGGTGATAACAACGAAGGAAGGTAAGAAAAATACAACGAATATCTCGTATAATACCGTTTTGTCTGCCGGAACGTTAGCTCGTAAAGTCGATGTCTTAAATGCGGAAGAGGCTTTGGATGTATTCAAGCGTGCTTATGAGGCTCAACCGGGACGTATCGCTCCCCATCTGGATCCGAGCAATATGTTTACGCATAAGAATGACCTGTTCAATCCGGACGGGACTCCGAAATATGATACGGACTGGCAGGATGCCGTGACCCGTACGGCTTTTTCTCATCAGCATTCACTTAGTTTCTCCGGAGGAAGCGATAAGCTGACCGCTGTGGCGAATGTAAGTTATAAAGATAATCAGGGTATTATGTTGGAGACTTATAAACGTCAGTTGAATGCGTTTATCAATGTAGGATGGGATTTGAAAGAATGGTTCCATTTACAGGCCATGTTGAATGTTGGATCTAGTAATGCCCGAAACTCGGAGAATGCGATCTCTCGGTATACATTGGAAGCATTACCGTTCCTTCCGGTTCAATATGAGGATGGTACCTATTCCCGTAAAGGAGATTATCCAGGTGCGGAAGATACGGAGAATCCCGTGAGGATTTTAAAGGAACGTAAGAATATCGATAAGAATCAGTACACGTTGGCTAACGTGATTGGTACGTTTAAGATTACCTCTTGGTTAAAGTTAACGACTAGCTTCAGCCGCCAGGATGGTTCTTATATCAATTCATCTTATAACCCGAGTACCTTATTCGGCTATGGAGATACTCAAAAGGGTAAAGCGGAGAAAGCACATCGAAATACGATGTCGTGGACGAATGAGGACTACTTGACTTTTGATAAAAGCTGGAATAAGCATAACTTGAATGTCGTAGCGGGAGCCAGTTGGTATTACTCAAAAACAGAGAAAAGCGAGCTAGGGGCCGAGAATTTCTTCGATGATTATTTTGAGTACAATAATATGGGAGTCGGTACCGTACGTTCTAAGGTTGGCTCAGACTATACGGATAATAAGATGAATTCTTACTATGCCCGTATCAACTATAATTTTGACAATCGTTACTTATTGGGCGCTTCTTTCCGTGAGGATGGTTCTTCTCGTTTTGGCTTGAATAACCAATATGGTTTCTTTCCTTCATTCTCGGCCGCTTGGCGTGTATCCAATGAGAATTTCTTCGAGAACGCGAAAAAGGTGATTGATGATATGAAAGTCCGTTTGAGCTACGGTACGGTGGGTAACGCGGAAATCGGTGATTATGCGTCTATGGCACGTTATGAGAATAAACGCCTTCCTTTTGGCAAGGATATGACGACGATCGTTACGTTGAAAAGTATGGCAAATCCGGATTTACGCTGGGAGAAATCCAGACAACTTGACGCGGGTATCGATTTGAGTTTCTTTAATGGGCGTATCGAGTTTATGGCGGATTATTATCATAAGATTACGACTGATTTATTGTATGAGCTACAATTGCCTTCTAACTCGGGATATGAGAAAACTATGACAAATTTGGGTAAGATCCGTAATCAAGGTCTTGAGATGAGCTTGAATACACGCAATATCCAAAGCCGTGATTTCTTATGGACTACCTCTTGGAATTATACGATGAACCGCTCGATGGTACTGGATATAAATGATAATATTATCGGTAAGTGGGGAGGACGCATTGAAGAGGGACATCCTTTAAATGCTCTTTACGGCTATGTTCGCCTAGGTACATGGGGTACTGATGAGGCGGAAGAAGCCGCTAAGTATAATAAGAAACCCGGCGATATCAAGTATTGGGACAAGAATGGTAATGGAATGAAGGATGGCGAAGACCAAGACTATATCGGAAATGGCGCTCCTAAATTCGAGATGAATATGACAAATACATTCTCGTGGAAAGGCTTCACGTTTATGTTTGATTTGCAATGGGTATATGGTAATAAGTTGATTAACTTCACTCGCCAGTTGATGGGTAACCGTGTGACATTCTCCAATGCTTATGCGGACATTCCGGTGAACGCTTGGACGCCGGAAAACCAAAACACGATGGTGCCTAGCTTGCGCCTTCCGGGAGATGGATATGAGAATGACGTAGATTCTTGGAGTTGTGAGCCGGGTTCGTTCTTGCGTTTACGTAATATCGGCTTGAAATATGACTTTAGTTCCCGTATGCTTTCTGCCGCTCACATCAAGAGTTTATCCTTGGGATTCAATGTGGAGAATGCGTTCTTGATTACGAACTATTCTGGTAGTGATCCGGAGGTAACGAGTTATGATGCCGTATTTGAGCAGGGAGTGGATTTTTATACCTATCCCAAACCTCGTACGTACTCATTTACTTTAGGTGTTAATTTCTAATTATTTAATCTTTACTTCGTAAAAAACTAAGATATGAAAAATAAAGCGCTTGTATGGATGTGTGGCTTGCTTTCCGCAATAATGGCTTTTACATCCTGTACGAATTTTTTAGAGGAAGACCCGAAAACCTTCTTGAGTCCTTCTGAATATTATACGACAGAGAACCAGATAAAGGCGGCTGTGGATGGCACTTATGACGGGCTTGATGATCTGTTGAGTTCCGACCTCGAGATTGCTACAGTTCACCTTTTTAACTTGGAATATCTTGTAGGTACTAGTTATCGTCCTCGTGCGGCCGGTAATGAGCAGAACCAGTTCTTATTGCTTTCCGGTTTGGAAGAGAGTAACGGCATTATTCGTAACTTCTGGAAGACTACTTTCTTTCCTTTGGAAAACTGTAATAGCGTGATTCAAAATGTTTCCGCTACGGATATTATTAGCGAGAGCCAGAAAGCGAAGTATCTGGGAGAGGCTTATTTCTTGCGGGCATATTACTATTTCCAAGGGGTACAATTATTCGGGGATATCCCGTTGAAGACGGAACCTACGGTAGACCTGAATACGGTGAAGATCCCCAGGTCTCCTAAGGAAGATATTTATAACCAGATCGTGGAAGACTTGAAAAAGGCGGAGCAGTCCGGGCTGGATTGGAGTGATAAAACAGGCCATGTCTCTATGGGAGCGATCAAGACCCTTTTAGCTAAGGTTTATTTGACAATGGCAGGTTATCCGCTTCAAAAAGGAAATGAGTATTATCAATTGGCTTACGAGAAAGCCAAGGAGGTTATTGATAGTGGAGCCTTTAGCTTGTTCGCTGATTATAAGGATTTGCGTGCGTCAGAGAACGAAAATAGTGGTGAGCATATTTTTATGATCCAGCGTGAGGCGCAAGATGCCGGGGCTCCTTTCCATTTTGGCCTTTTGCCTTATCCGGAACAACCGATTTCCATTACTCCGGCTTATGGGGGTGGTTTGGCTCCTCGTAAAGAGTTTTATGAAAGTTATGATGACCAAGATATTCGTAAACGGAATGAGGTGTTTTTCTATACTTCTAAACCCAAATATGGTGATCCGGAGACAACGATTACTTTGGATGTTCCTTATTTATGCAAATATTGGGATGAGAATGCCGAATCTACAGGAAAGAGCGGGGCGAATATTCCGGTTTACCGTTATGCGGACGTTCTATTAATGTGTGCGGAGGCAAAAGCTACCTTGGATGGTGGATCTACTTCCGACGCTATAGCTGTGGATGCTTATTTCCAAGTTCGTCACCGTGCGTTGCCCAATGAGGCGAGACCGACTTCAATCACGGTTGATCAAGTATTGAAAGAGCGTGCGTGGGAACTCTGTTATGAGTTTACAGGATGGTATGATATGTTGCGTACTCACCGTGCGTTTGATCCGGTATCGAAGCAAATGGTTGATTTATTCGGCTATCAGGCGGTTAATCATACGTATCCGTTTAAAGAATCGGATTTGGTTTTCCCGGTACCTTTGCGTGAGAAAGAACTGAACCCTCTGCTTGGTGAGGATGTCGTTCGCTAAAAGTAAGCGGGCGATTCTCTAGACTAGAGGTGTGTGGAAGGATATTACTATCCGTAGTAATCCGGATTATTATCCATGATAAATACGATTACTATTGATAGTAATATTTTTTAACACGGTATATATTATTCATCACAGAAAATTAGAGAAGAGAGAAATAGAGATGAAAAGATATGTTTTGTTTGTCTGTTTGCTTTTATCAGGTCTTGCAGGAGTATATGCTCAGTCGATAGCTCCGTTTCAGAAAGGAGATCGGATCGCCTTCGTGGGAAACAGCATTACTTGCGGTGGGCATTATCATTCATATATCTGGCTGTATTATATGACCCGTTTCCCGGATCAACGCATCGATATCTTTAACGAGGGAGTAGGTGGGGATGTAGCCGAGATGATTTACCAGCGGTTGGATAAGGTTTTCGAACATGAGCCTACGGTGGTGACGCTATCTTTTGGCATGAACGATGTCGGCTATATGGATTTTCGGAAGCCGGGGGCGGATACGATCGCCCGGAACCGGGTAGAGAAAGCTTGCCGGGATTATGCCCTTATCGAGGAGGTCTATAAGAAGTATCCGGAGGTGAGGAAAATCTTGATCGGAAGCTCTCCTTATGACGAGACTTCTCGTTTCAATAAGGTCGCTTTCCCGGGGAAGAATACGCCAATCTTGGAGATCGTGGATTTCCTGAATGCCCGGGCCCGGGAGAATCAATGGGGATTCGTGGATTTTAACCGCCCGATGGTAGCGATCAACCAATGGGAGCAAGCGGAGGATTCCATGTATACCTTATGCGGGAAGGATCGTATACATCCCTCTACGGACGGGCATCTGGTCATGGCTTATCTCTTCTTGAAGGCGCAAGGTCTGGCCGGTAAGCCGGTAGCCGATATCCGGATAGACGGAGCGGGGAAAAAGGTGACTCGCTCGGATAATTGCCGTGTCTCGGATTTGTCTGTTTCCTCGGATAACCTTACTTTTACGTACGAGGCGAAATCGCTTCCGTATCCTATCGATACCTCTTATTATGATAATGAGAAACATACGCAGGCAGATGCCTTGAGTGTTATCCCTTTTATGGATGAGATGAATTATGAGGGATTGTCCGTGAGCGGTTTGTCGGATGGATATTACGGGTTGACGATCGGTGGGGAGTTTATCGGTCGTTTTACGGCGAGGGAGTTGGAGCGAGGCATCAATATGGCTCTTCTTCAGAATACCCCGCAGTATAAACAAGCGATGAAGATCCGCCAGATGAACGAGGAACGCTGGTTGAAAGAGCGTAAGATGCGTGAATTTTATTGGGTGGAATATAACTTGATGCGGAAGACGGGCATGCTTTGGGCCTGCAACGAGGCTGCCGTGGACACCTTGCGCAAATACCGTCCCCACGACATCTTCTTGCAATGGAACGGCGACCTTTGGCTACAATACATGCACAAGGGGATTCGTGAGGATTGCGTGAATGAGCAACAGGATCTGGTTAACCAGATCTATGAGCAAAATAAACCAATCCCCTTGCGAATAGAGATCAAGAAATTTACAGACTTGTAGAGACGGGGCGTGCCCCGTCTCCCACCGACTGGAAGTATTCTAAATGTGAATTAATAGTACATATTATATGAAAAAGAAACTAGCGATATTCGTATTAAGCCAATTCTTGTTGGCCGGTTGGGCAGATGCCCAACAAGCCTATTTCATCGATGGCTATCATGGCGGTATCTACGGGCATTACCCGGTGGGGCAGACCGCCTTTATCGCCCAGAAATTAAGGCAGAATCCCAACTGGAATATCAATATCGAGATCGAGCCTGAATCATGGGAAGTCGTACGGCAACGAGACCCTGAAGGTTACGAGGCTTTCAAGCGCTTATTTAAGGATCAATCCGTGGAGAGCGGGCGGATCGAGTACGTAAACCCGACCTATGCCCAAAGTTATTTCTTCGGGACATCCGGCGAGAGCGCTATCCGCCAATTCGAATATGGAATACGGCTGATCCGGAAACATTTCCCCGAGGCGGTATTCACCACCTATTCGGCGGAGGAGCCTTGCTTTACCAGTTGCCTGCCCTATATATTGAAGTCATTCGGCTTCTCGTATGCCTCTACTAAGAACCCGAATACGATGTGGGGTGGCTACGTAAGCGCCTACGGAGGTGAGTTGGTGAATTGGGTAGGGCCGGATGGTACGAGATTTACCACCGTCCCCCGTTACGCCTGCGAGGATTTACAACCCGGCTCTTGTTGGCAGTCCATCTCGTGGTTCAATACGGAGGACTACATCCATAAATGCTTGGATGCCGGCATCCAGCACCCGGTCGGCATGTGTATCCAAGATGCCTCATGGAGCCATGGTTGGGATAAAGGCCCTTGGCTGGGACAGGATACGACGGGCTATTATACGCCGACCGCCTATAAGACTTGGCGGAATTATATCCAAGACTGTTCCGTCGGGACTACTCAGGATGATTGGCATTTCTCGCAAGAGAATGTCCTAGGTGGCTTGATGTGGGGAACGCAGGTCATGCAGCGTTTGGCCGGAGAGGTACGGGTAGCCGAGAACGCTATCGTCCGTGCGGAGAAAATGGCGGCTTACGCTCGCTTATACAAAGGCATGGAATGGCCGACTGAACGTATCGATGAGGGATGGCGCACGCTTCTATTGTCGCAGCATCATGATTGCTGGATCGTTCCTTACAATCGATTACAAGGGAAAAAGACATGGGCGGAGACGGTTACGGATTGGACTGGGGTGACCAATCAAAACAGCCGTCAGATAATTGATAACGCTTTGTCCTTATTGAAAGAAAAGGAAGGTGAATCCACGGTGTACGTATATAATACCTTGGCTACCGACCGGAATGAATTGGTGGCGGTGGAAGTTCCCGTCTCATGGAGAAACTCGGATTGGGTGGTTCTTGATAAGCAAGGAAAGAAACAACCGGCTCAATGGTTGACGGAAGACGGCATTTCAAAACTCTTGTTTCGTGCGCAAGTCCCCTCAGCCGGTTATGCCTCTTATGCGATCCGGAAGGCAGAGGATAAACAGTCTGGAACCTTGAAGGCTGAGAGACAGAAAGACGGTACGTTTCGCATGGAAAGTGATTTATACACCTTGGTGCTAAACCCCTCTAAAGGAGGTGTAATAGAAAGCTTGAAAGCGAAAGCCGTACGAGGCAAGGAATTCGTGGATAACCGGAATGAACGTGGGTTTAATGAGCTTCGGGGATATTTTATCGATGAGGGCGGTTTCCTTTCCAGTATGGATCAACCGGCTGAGGTGAGCGTGTTGGAGCAAGGGCCCTTATTCGTGAAGGTGGCTGTGAAAGGCAAGATCGGAAAGTATTCATTTACCCAAACGATCCGGTTAACGCAGGGAGAGCCTCGCATCGATATGAGTGTTAAACTGGATTGGACAGGAAACCCCCGTATTGGTGAGCCGGGTATCGAATTCCGTGCGGATAATCCTCGTAAGTCATTCTATGACGACCGTTACAAACTTCTGGTATATCTGCCTATCCAGATCGCCAACCAACAGATTTATAAGGATGCTCCGTTCGATGTTTGCGAGAGCCGGTTGGAGAATACCTTTTTCAATCGTTGGGATAGCATCAAGCATAATATCATTTTGAATTGGGTGGATGTAGCGAGCAAAGATAACTCTTGCGGTCTGTCATTATTCACGGATCATACGACCAGCTATGCGCATGGTAAGGATTTCCCATTGGCCTTGAACGTACAATACGCCGGTAAAGGCTTGTGGGGCCGGGATTATATCATAGACCGTCCGACCGAGATCTCGTATGCCTTGATCCCTCATGCCGGAACTTGGGAGAAAAGCCGTATTTGGACACAAAGCGAACGACGCAATGAGCCTTTGGTCGCGACCTTGGGCGGCGATGCTACCTTGACATCCGGTTCCCTTTTCCGGATAGAGAATAATGCCTACGAGTTGGTCTCCATGGTCTATAAAGGTAATGACCTTTACATCCGCCTATTCAATGCCCAAAGCGATGCCTCCCCTAAAACGATAACCTTCCAAGGACAAGACGTGAAAGCGAGCTTGGTGGAATTGGATAACCGTCTGGTTGAGGACTTAACCGTCACCGAGAAGAAAGGCGCCAGTTCAATGCGTCTTTCTATCCCCCGTTACGGAATAAGGACATTAAAACTAAGCTGTAAGAATATCTAATGTAGAGACGGGGCATGTCCCGTCTCTCTTTATCCCTAATTAATCCCCGTTTCTCTTGCCTCTTTCGGTGGAAAGATGTTATTTTGCATCCCGAATTAAAAGAATAGGCGTTATGTTGAAATTCTTCAAGACATGGACACTCCCTATCTCCATGTTAGCGGGTGCGATAGGGTATTTTGTTTTCGCCAATGTTACTTTTCTGGAGCCTACAAAGCCGTTCATGTACACTTTAATAGCGTATCTGACGCCCTTTTTGATTTTTGCGCAGTTGCTCCTGACCTTCTGTAAGATCTCTGTCCGGGAATTGATGCCCAGCCCTTGGCACGGTTGGCTATTGCTTATCCAAGCGATTTCCAGTTTGGTGCTTGCCGCCTTATTGCTCTGGCTGCCAATGAGAGAGGAATACCGGGATGTGTTCGAGGGAGCGATGGTCTGCCTGATTTGCCCGACCGCTACGGCGGCCGCCGTGATTACGGGTAAATTAGGGGGAAGCGCCTCTAGTCTGACTACTTATACCTTATTATCGAATCTATTAGCTGCGATTGTCGTGCCGCTGGTCTTCCCATTAGTGGAACCGCATGCCGAGATTACTTTCTTCGCCGCATTCTTGAAGATCTTGGGAAAAGTCTTCCCATTGCTGTTATTCCCGTTTTTCCTCGCTTTGTTCTTGCGTAGATTCATGCCGCCTATCCATCGCTTCCTTGCGGGGCTTCGGGATATGGCCTTTTATCTCTGGGCCGTCGCTCTAGCTATCGTGACCGGGCAGACCGTGAAATCCTTGGTCAATAGCGAGGCGGAGATTTATGTAGAAATCCTGATCGCTTTAGGCGGCTTGATAACCTGTATCGCGCAGTTTTATTGGGGAAAGCGCATCGGCACGAAATACAATGACCGTATTAGTGCCGGACAAGCCTTGGGACAAAAAAATACCGTGTTAGCGATCTGGATGTCTTACACCTATTTGAACCCTCTATCCTCCGTTGGCCCCGGAAGCTACGTGCTGTGGCAGAACATCATCAACAGCTGTCAGTTGTGGAAAAAGAGAAAAAATGAGATAAAATATTAAATATAAGATATTGGTATTTAGTATTTTATGTTTATTGAGTGTAATTTCCTTTATTTTCCTTGTTTTCTTGTTTAGTCTAATAAATGCCTTTATTTTGTTACTATTTTGTTACCCGTATTCATTGGAGTAACAAAACAAATCGCTATATTTGTATCGGTAACAAAATAAGAACATAATTATGGCGAAGAAAAAACAAGAAGTTAAATTGAAAGAACCTGTAAGGATTAGATTCAAGCAGCTTGCCAATGGCAACCAGTCTATTTATTTGGACTATTATACAGGTGATGTTATTAGAAAAGAAAATTATGTTGGCGGTAAACGGCAATATGAATTTTTGAAGTTGTACCTTATACCCGAAAAAACGAGGGAGGATAAGGCGAAGAACGAAGCTACATTGGCTCTTGCAAAAGCGATTCAGAGTAAGAGGATAGTGGAGTTACAAAATGATGCACACGGTTTTCAGAACACCAACAAGTCAAAAGCGAATGTGATTGATTATTTAATGAACATGAGAAGCCAATCTAAAGAACGTGGCAGCTTGAACTATGAAAAGACTGTTGGTAATACCATCCGTGAACTAAAGTTGTTCAGAGGGGATTACATAGCTTTTCGTGATATAGATAAGGACTTCTTAAATAGCTTTGTGGATTTCTTGAAACAAGCGAAGAAAGCAAGCAAGTTTGGTTTGTTAAAGGCTGGGGGTGTATTAAGTAATAATTCCGTTATTGCTTACTATGGGGTGCTGCGTACCGCTATAAATAGAGCCTATAAAGAGGGGATTATTACGGTCAATCCAACGAAAGAGTTTGATTTTGCCAGTAAGGTAAAAGCGGAAGTCAGCCGCAGGGAGTATTTGACAATAGAGGAATTGAAGCGGCTTATCGGGACAGAGTGCAAGTATGAGATAATGAAACAAGCCTTTCTTTTCAGTTGTTTGTGTGGGCTGCGTGTAAGCGATATAAGAAAATTGAAGTGGAACGATTTGCAGAAAAGCGGTGAAAGAATAAGAATTGAAATAAAGATGCAGAAAACAAAAGAACCGCTTTATCTGCCTATATCCGATGAAGCGTTAAAGTGGTTGCCGCAACAAAATGAAGCAAAAGGCGATGATTTGATTTTTCCTTTGACGCATGAGGGAACTATAAATAAAATACTTCAAAAATGGGCGAAAGACGCAGGGATTATTAAGCATATCTCGTTTCATGTTGCCCGGCATACCCATGCTACCATGATGCTTACATTGGGGGCTGACTTGTACACAGTTAGCAAATTGTTAGGACATAAAAATATTGCCACAACTCAAATTTATGCGAAGATTGTCGATAAGAAAAAAGAAGAAGCTATAAGTTTGATACCGAATTTGACGGACTGATTTAAAAAGAAAGTATGGTTATATCACAGTTACCGTACTTTCTTTCTTTTTTTGTCTTTGTTTAGCCGGAAAAATATATCTTTGTTTCTACTAACTGAAACATAGATTATTATGACAGAAGAAGAACTGAAAATAAAATTCGACCATATACAAGGTATATTCAATCGCTGTATCAATCATGCCAGCCAAGTTATGATAGATAATATTGCCTCTAAGTCCTTATATTTCGACGCAGAACAGGCTGATAAACTGGAACAGCAAGAATATGTTCGTACCACTGATGAGTTGGTGCAGTTATATATTCGTTATTCTGTGTTGAATGATATTCAATATTTTTATTCTGTATCTGATTTCTTTTGGGAAAGCGGTTTTTATGAATCCTTGAAATCCGATGAGAAAAGAAAATACATGTCGTTTAATCCTCTTTCATTTGATTATTCCCGGTATGAGCAAGATAATACGGTTTATGATGAAGAACTGCCTTATTTTTCTGTAATAGTTAAAACTGTTGTATTGGAAAAATATTCTGCGTACTTGCGAAAAAAGAAAGAAAGTAAGGTGCAAGCGGAAATGCAGCCACAACAGAAAGAGCCGCAACCAATTCAAGATAAATGCCAAGAGCCTAAAATTATCTCCCATATTGCTGAAACAGAAAATCCGTTTAAGTCTATTTTAAACGACAGACAAATAGCATTGTTGGTGGATTGTATCAATGAAGTGGAAATTTTCAATGCTCCTATGACTTTTGAAGATTTGAAAGCAATACTTTCCTGTAAGCCAAAAGTTATATTTAGGTCTAATAACAACAGGCAGGTAGCTTTTCTTTTTTCGGAATTAAGCAATCGTGGTTTGATAACACCTAACTGGCAATCTGTTATAGCAAAGAATAAGTTGTTTGTTACGAAGAATATAAAGAAAGATAAATATCTGAATCAAGGTGATTTAGCCACAGCCGCCAATTATGTAAAAGGGGTGGAACATGAAAAAGATTATGTAACCATCAGCAATTATATCAAACAACTGAAAAAACTTTAAGAATAGGTTAATACCTCAAACATAGCTTAATCCACTATCAAGCTATTCCTCAATACTTTTGCCCCCGTAATCGATTACAAGAAACTGGAGGGCATGCACTCCATATTGTCTAACGCAAATACTTTTGTTATATGGAAACAAGTATTGA
Source organism: Parabacteroides sp. AF21-43 (assembly GCF_003635435.1). Taxonomy (NCBI): domain Bacteria; kingdom Pseudomonadati; phylum Bacteroidota; class Bacteroidia; order Bacteroidales; family Tannerellaceae; genus Parabacteroides; species Parabacteroides sp. AF21-43. The sequence continues at coordinate 104,642 of NZ_QTMG01000018.1, forward strand.
GAAGCGAGTTGCAGAACTCGAAAATTTAGTGTTCCTTTCAAAGAATGTGCTTAGTTTTGATGAAGCGAGCAAGTTCTTGAACCTTTCAAAAAGTTACCTGTACAAGCTGACTTCGGG
>NZ_QTMG01000019.1:0-78403 GCF_003635435.1 Parabacteroides sp. AF21-43
TTTTATAATAGTGTTGCGGAATTAAGGATAAACACTAAAATACGCAAACATGAAACAACGGCTTTATGATTTCATCCCTGTCAAGCATCTATGCGTAGGGATGTCTTTATGTGGCATAGTGGCAGGTACCCAAACCGCTCAAGCTTCTCCCGTCTTCGGGCAATCATCGGGCTTAGAACTTCCGAGTCCCAGCATCTACCAACAAAGTACGAAACAGATTTCCGGTATCGTCAAAGACCAGGCGGGGATTCCTGTAATTGGCGCGAACGTGATCGTAAAAGGGACGACAAACGGAGTAATCACCGGGCTCGATGGAGATTTCCTACTGGAAGTTCCGGAAAACGCTACCTTAGAGATCAGTTATATCGGTTATATGACGCAAAGTATCCCGATAAACGGGAAAACGACCTTCAACATCATCCTAGAAGAAGATACGCAGAAATTGGATGAGGTAGTCGTACTCGGTTATGGAGCGGGGCAACGCAAACAAGATCTCTCCGCTTCCGTGGGCGTGCTGAACAACACGGAAGACTTGGTGGCCCGTCCGGTTACCTCTACCGAAAGTATGTTGCAAGGGCAGTTAGCGGGTGTTACCGTACAAGCGAACGGTGGAGACCCGACGGCTACACCCTCGATCGTGATTCGTGGACAGGGCTCACAGAATGGCGATAACGTATTATGGGTTGTTGACGGTGTTCCCGGCGCACCCATCGCCTCTATGAATGATATCGAGACGATTGTCGTCTTAAAAGATGCTGCCTCTGCCGCTATCTATGGAGCGCAATCCGGAGCCGGCGGTGTTATCTTGGTAACCACCAAGAAGGCGAAAGAGGGCAAGACCTCGTTGAGCTATGACGCGACTTTCGGTGTTCGTAAAGCTAGCAACGTAATCGAGCCGTTAAATGCGGAAGAGCAACTCGAGATGCGAAAACTGTCTTACGCAAACGCGGGGCTTACATTGCCGACCGGTTGGGATTTGACCAAGAACCCATGGGTAGGTACCACACGTACCAACTGGATGGACGAGATCTTCCGCACCGCTTTCTACCAACGCCATAACGTAGCCTTGAATGTTGGTTCCGAGAATGCCTCCAACCGTGTTTCATTTGCTTACGATAACGATGAAGGTGTATTGATCAATACTTTCAACAAGAAGCTTTCACTTCGTTACAACGGTAAATTCAAATTGAATAAATGGGTGACCATCACCGAAGACGTGGTTTGGAAGAACAACGAAAGCCGTTCAAAAGATACCGACAGTGGTTATACGGGAGTTGTCGCGGCGGCTATGTATATGCCTGCCAGCGCTACGGTTTACAATCCGCTGGATGGTACTTACGGTGGAACAACGACCGAAGACCCGGATTACATCGCCAAATATGGCTCCAATTTCGCAGATATCCACGGAGACGCTGTCAATCCGGTTCGCTTGCTGGAAGCGGAAAACCGCTATGACCGAACCAGCGACATCTGGAGTACGACCAGTCTGGAACTAGCGAATATCGTTACCGGCTTAAAGTTCACGAGCCGTTTCACTTACAACCTGAAGAATAATCTATATAAGAACTTCAGTCCGATCCGTGACGAGGTGGGAAAACCCTCCTTGACAAATAATCTGGATGAAACGACTTACCGTGCAGACGCATGGAAAACGGAAAACACATTGACTTACGACAATACGTTTAATGACATGCACACCGTGGGTGTCTTACTATCCACTACGGCCGATCATTACAGCAAGCGAGGGCTAGAGGTTAATGGAAAAGATTTATCTGACGAATCCGATTATTTACAATATCTATCCTATGCGAATTCCGTTTCCGCTACCGATTATTTGACCGGTCCTGACGCAAACGTATCCTTGATCGCCCGTCTGGCTTATTCCTTCAACGATCGTTACTTCGTTACAGCCTCTTGGCGTCGTGATTACGCAGGCCGTCTACCTAAAGATAATAACTATGGCGACTTCCCTGCCGTAACAGCCGGATGGAAAATCTCTAATGAATCTTTCTTCCCGAAAAGCGAGACACTGAATTTATTGAAGATCCGTGCTTCTTGGGGACGTGTCGGTAATCTAGGATCTATCGGTTACAATTACAAATCAGCTTTATTAGGTAAGAATTATTGGTCGGAGCAGGCACAGTACGGCGTAGAATCGAACAAGATTTGGGGAAACTTCGTCTATAACTCTACCGCATTAAATCCCAACTTAACATGGGAAACTTCCGAGCAATGGGACTTAGGCCTAGATGTGAACATGTTCGACAATCGCTTGAGCATGGCATTCGACTATTTCGACAAACGCACGTTCAACTTGATCCAGTCGCAAACGATGAACTGGCCGGGAACGATCGGTATCGATGCCATGTTAGTCAATCAAGGTGAAGTCCGCAACCGAGGTTTCGAGGCACAAATCAATTGGAACCAACAAGTAAATAAAGATTGGTCGTACTTCGTTTCCGGAAACTTCTCTTATCTAAAGAACTGGGTTTCTGATATTGGGGTAAAGAACGCAGACGGAACCCCGGGCGTTTGGACAGGTATCACCAAAAATGATGCATATTTCGATGGAAGTTATCGTAACCTTCCATATATGTATCAAACAGCCGAAGGAGAACCGCTGGCCTCTTTCTATCTGATCAAGACTGACGGCATTTTTCAAAGCGATGCGGATGCAGCCGCTTATGTAAACAAAGACGGAAAACGAATCCAACCGGACGCTGTAGCCGGCGATTTGAAATTCGTCGATGCCAATGGTGATGGAGTCATCAATGATGAAGACCGTCAATACTGCGGTAGCGCTACACCTAAAACTACATTCTCATTCTCCGGAGGATTCACTTGGAAGAAGCTTTCCGTAAGCGCTATGTTCCAAGGCGTAGGTGGAGCACAAGCTTTATATGTAGGTAAATATATGGCCTTAAGCGATGTAGAAGGAAACTTCAACCGCTCAAAAGAGATCATGAACGCTTGGAGTCCGTCGAATACAGGGTCGAATATTCCACGCTTATCGAAAAACGACCCGAATAGCAACTTTAGCACACCGTCTGATTGGTATCTGGAGAATGCTTCTTACTTACGTTTGAAGAACTTCACCGTATCCTATGACTTGAGTGATGTTATCAGGAAATGCGCTCACCTGCAAGAACGCAACAGCATGATGTCTGTTTACCTTAGCGGTGAGAACCTTTTCACGATCACGAACTACTCAGGAATGGACCCGGAAACCGGCGGTTGGGATGCCTTGAAGTATCCGATTTCACGCGTATTCTCTGTCGGAGTCAAATTGACATACTAATCGGGTGTTTTAAAAGATATTCATATTAACAAAGGATCAAAATGAAAAGATATATTACAGTATTAGCATTATCCGCATTGGTTTGTAGTTCTTGTAGCGACTTCCTCGACGTTCAGCCGGAAGGAAACGCAACTACAACCTCCTATTTCTTGAATGATCAACAGGCCATTGATGCCATTGACGGATTATATGAAAGATTCCATCAAGAGGGTTGTTACGGCCGTGAGTTATTCTGGGAACAGGGAGCCGCATGCGACATTGTTTGGGGACGTACGCGCGGTTATAACTCTTTGGCGACCTTAGCCTATACCGGTGATGAATCTCCTCTAAGAGATGTATTCAGCCGTATGTATTCTACTATGTCCCGTGCGAATTGGATCATCCAAGAATTAGTGAAGAAAGAAAAGGGAACGACGCTGACCGCCGTCGAGAAACGCAGCTTGGGCGAAGCTTACTTCAGTCGCGGCTGGGCACATTATCTGATCGCTTATCGGTACGGTACGGATAAACAAGGAGTACCTTTCGTACGTTACGAGGACTTCCCCGACGATTACGACAACTCCATACCGCCTCAGCAAGCTACCGTTATGGACAATTATAAACTGATCATCGAAGATATGGACAAGGCAATCGCCTACCTTCCAAACTTCGAATCCTATGACGCCGACAACCGGGGCCGGGCACATCAGGCTGCTGCCGTGGCGTTCAAAGCGAAAACTTATGCTTACTGGGCTACTTGGGATGCTACCCAATGGAACAACGTCATCGAGATGGTCAATCAATTGGAGAACAACTACAATCGAGATCTAGCTCCTACATTTGCGGAACTATTCTCGTCTGACTTGAAAGATTATTGGAATGCCGAATATCTCTGGACTATTCCGAGTATCGGCGGCGCACTACCGGGCGGTACCGAATTCCCGGGCATTATCCTTGAGAACAAAGGATGGGGCAAATATAATGGTTGGGGGCAGATGAAGCCCTCTTACGACATCTACGAAGAAATGGCGAAAGATGGTAAAGGTAATGACCGTTTAGTACGCTCAATCTTGGAATACAACCAAGAGTTCCCGTTCTTCGGCGAGACACGCAAATTCTGGTCTACCTCCGACCTTGAAGCTGGTTTCATGATCAATAAATACATGGACGCTTTCAAATACTCAGACCCTGTAGGTGAAGGAGCCGTGAGTGCTAACGGAGACTGGCCTACGGTCCGTGTCAATTTCCCGATCATCCGTTTCGCAGAAATGTTATTGTTCCGTGCCGAGGCATATTTAATGACAGGTCAAGCCGATAAAGCAACCGCAGACATCAACCGTATCCGCCTACGCTCCAACTTGACACCGCTTGCCGGCACCGCCACGATGAAGGATATATATCACGAACGCCGTTGTGAATTGGCTTTTGAGTTTACAGATCATCTATTCGACTTAAAGCGTTGGAACCGTTCTTCCAATACCGACATAAAGACATTGGCCGATAAAGAGTTGAACGCACATCCACGTATCCGCAGATATGAAGACCGGGCGAATCCGGAATCCGCGTTCACGATTATTGGTTATGAAGATTACACCAACAAAAACGCCTATCAAGCGCATATGATGGTATTCCCGTATCCAAGTGAAGAGATTACTAAATCGAATGGTCAATTGAAGCAGAACGAGGGATATTAACCGGCTCCTTTAAACCGATCAAGGTACGAATAAGATTCATTACGGGCTGTCTCAGAAAATGAAACAGCCCATGTTATTTTCTACCGGGTAAAAACGCATATCTCAAATAGGTAGCTTACCTTTGCCTATTGTATACTATATATTAAACAAAAAATATACCATGAGATTAATTCAAACGCTTTCTTCTTGCTTGTGTACAGGAATAATAGCCTTATTCACGGCCTGTAGCCAAGCTCCACAATCCCCCATCGATTCCGTGAATCCGTTTATCGGCACGGGATTTCACGGACACACGTATCCCGGGGCCACGGCTCCTTACGGAGCGGTCCAACTAAGCCCAGACACCCGGAAAGGTAACTGGGACGCTTGTTCTGGCTATCATTACAGCGATTCTACCTTAATGGGTTTCTCCCATACCCATTTAAGCGGTACGGGATGTATCGACCTAGGCGATATCCTATTCCGCCCGTCTCTCCAGACACCTTTAGTGTTCTCGCACTCGGACGAGAAGGCTTCCCCGGGCTACTACTCGGTGAATCTCAAGGAGGCAGGTGTATTAGCGGAACTTACCACGACCCCGCATGTCGGGATACACCGATATACCTATAAAAAAGAGACAGAGGCTACGTTGGTGGTCGATATGGACCATTTATTGGATAACGAATATATGTACGAGGGCTGGGTGAAGCGAACCGGGGATAACGAGCTTACCGGTATGCGGCGTACCCGGGGCTGGGTAGACAATCAATATGTCTTCTTTGTAGCGCAGTTCTCGCAACCCTTCTCTTCCATGGAACAGCCTTCCGAACGGCAAGCCGTACTTACCTTCGATACGACTACCGGAAAACCCATCGTCTGCAAAGTCGGGGTATCGATCGTAAATGAGGAGAACGCCCGTCTGAACCTTGAGCAAGAGACGGATTCCTATGGCTTTGATTTCGATGCCATCCATCAAGCGACACGCTCCGATTGGGAAAAAGAGCTGGACGTTATCACGGTAGAAGGAGGCACCGAAGCCGAGCGCACGAATTTCTATACGGCGCTATACCATAGCAAGATCATCCCGAATATAGCGAGCGACGTGAACGGACAATACCGCCGTCACGACATGAGCGTAGCGACGATCCCGGCAGGTCGCCGCCAATTCTCCACCTTCTCCACTTGGGACACCTTTCGGGCCTGGCATCCGATGATGACTCTGTTGGATACTACCTTGGTGAATGATATGGTACAGTCTCTCTTGGATATGTACGACGCCAGCGGCGAGCTTCCGTTATGGCCCTTATCGGCGGGCGAGACCGGGACCATGATCGGTTATCACTCCACATCGATTATAGCGGACGCTTATTTAAAAGGTATTCGCGGATATGACGCGGAACACGCTCTCGAAGCGATGAAGATCTCAGCGGAGAAGAATAAGAAAGGAGCGGATTATTATATAAAGGAAGGCTTCATCCCGACGAATATCAAGAAAGAATCGGTTTCCTGCCTATTGGAATTTGCCTACGATGATTGGTGTATCGCACAAATGGCGAAAGCTTTAGGACATATGGATGATTATGAGACCTTCATCAAGCGCTCCCAGAATTTTATCAACGTATTCGACGGTAGTACCCGGTTCTTCCGGGGCAAACGGCAGGATGGGAATTGGGAGACTCCTTTCGATCCATTCGCCATCGGACGTTCCTATACGGAGGCTACGGCCTGGCAATATCGTTTCTTTACCCCGCATGACGTATATGGATTGACCCAGTTGTCCGGAGGCCGGGAGGCGTTCATCGCTGATCTGGATAGCTTATTTATGGTTACCTCCGAGGTAGTCGGCGATCTGGTAGACGTTACCGGATTGGTCGGTCAATACGCGCATGGCAACGAGCCTAGCCATCACATGGCTTACCTATATAGCTATGTGGGCCAGCCCTGGAAGACACAGGAATGGACCCGTCGCTTGCTGGACGAGATGTACCAGCCCACGCCGGAAGGCATCATCGGCAATGAGGATTGCGGCCAGATGTCCGCTTGGTATATCTTGAGCAGCCTCGGCTTCTACTCCGTATGTCCGGGTAGCAACCAGTTTATCCTAACGACCCCGTTGTTCGATAAGGCGAACATGAAGCTGGGCAATGGCAAGACATTGGTCATTACCGCCAACCAGCCGGATAAGAACAAGTATATCACGAAGGTTACCTTAAACGGCGAGGAGATATCGCATTGCTACATCACCTACGACCAGTTGATGCAAGGAGGCACACTGGACTTTACGCTCTCGGCAACACCGGACAAGCGTTGGGGAACCGCTCCCGAGTACGCTCCCTATTCCTATACGGAGCAACCTACCGTCTCTATCCCTTACATAGCGAATGATCTGGATTTGTTTGAAGGTGAGATTACGGCGGAACTAAAATCCACGACACCCGAGGCGGTTATCCATTACACGCTTGACGGATCGGAACCGGATGAGAACGCTCCCGTATACAGCGAGCCATTCGTCTTAAAAGAGACCACGATTATCAAGGCCAAAGGATATAAAAAGGGATTCGTACCCAGCCGTACGTACTCGATCCAAGCCACAAAAGCCGTATTACGCCCCGCATTATCCATACAGCCTACGAAGCATGGGGTAGCTTATACTTATTACGAAGGAGAGTTCCAATGGGTAGCCGATCTGCAAAAGGCGAAGGTGGTCGAGACCGGAACAATACCTGAGCCTTCTATCCTGAACGCTAAATTGCCGGATCATTTCGGTTATATCTTCACCGGATATATATACGCCCCGGAAGATGGAGTCTATGAGTTCAGTACCCGCTCGGATGACGGTAGCGTCCTCTATATCGGCAAAGAAAAGGTAGTGGACAATGATGCCTCCCACGCCGCTATCGAAGCGACGGGACGCATCCCCTTACAAAAAGGCTACCACCCCTTCGCCTTGCATTATTTCGAGGATTACGAGGGTGAGTACCTAGGCTGGAGCTGGCGTACGCCAAGCATGTCCAAACTAGACGCGATCCCAACAGAGAACCTTTATATAAATTGATAATATTAAATACTGAATCATATGAGAAGAACAACTCTATCCGTGCTATCCTCCTTAGCCATCCTGCTATCCGGCATGATCGTTCCGGAGGCCGCGGCACAAAGTCGCCGAGACAAAGAACAAACGTATGTACTAGAGAAACCTTACGAGGTCAAGAAACTAGTCCCCCCTACCGGAAAGAAAATAAAGAACGTGATCCTCATGATCGGCGACGGCATGAGCCTTATGCACATGTATTCCGCTTGGACCGCCAACCGGGGCAAGCTCTGGCTGGACAACTCCCAATACACCGGCCTCTCGAAAACCTATTGCGCCAACCGCCTCATCACCGACTCCGGAGCCAGAGGTACCGCACTGGCCACCGGCCATAAAACGAACTACCATATGGTAGGCGTAGACCCGGCAGGCAAACCCTTGGAATCTCTGGCTACCTTGGCGAACAAGAAAGGCCTGTCAAGCGGCATCGCCGTTACCTGTCGCCTATGGGACGCTACGCCCGCCGACTTCTGCTGCCACAATACGGATCGCGACGCCGAGGCCGAGATCGTAGCGGATTACGTGAACTGTGGCGTCGATTACGTATTCGGCGGCGGCTCCAAGCTATTCGAGAACCGTGCAGACGGACGTGATTTGTTCAAGGAATTAAGGGAGAAAGGTTACCAGACTCCCCGTAGCTGGGAGGAACTGGCGAAAATTCAAAAAGGCAAGGTATTCTGCGTTACCGATACCGTAGATACCCCGCTTCCCGCCGAGCGAGGCGATCTCTTGGCTCGTGCCTCGATGAAAGCGATCGATCTGCTGGGACAAAACCCGGAAGGTTTCTTCCTGATGGTAGAGGGCTCCCAATTGGATGATTACGGACATTTCAACGATATCGACCTGTTGATGCAAGAGACACATGATTTCGACCGTACGATCGGACGTATCTTCGAATGGGCCGCCCAAGACGGTGAGACATTGGTTGTCGTAACTGCCGATCACGAGACCGGTGGCCTTACCTTGGTGGACGGGGATCTGAACGAGGGCCGTATCGTCTGTAAATTCTCCACCGGTAGCCACAGCGGTGTCATGGTTCCCGTTTACGCTTTCGGCCCGGGCGCCGAGAACTTCACGGGTATCTTCGAGAATACGGATATCTTCTGGAAGATCAAAAAGCTCCTGAATCTATAATCAAACAGTATTCATCCGATGGAGAGTATAACAGGCCGCTATCCCGCTAGTCAAGTACCGCAATCCTCCCGGTCGGGTACCGCAGTACCCCTGCCCAAGTACCGCAGTACTTTGGCTGAGAGGACAGCAGTACTTGACTAGCAGTACTACGGTACCCGACCGGGAGGACCGTGTTCACCGACTGAGGCGCACCTTCTCCCTCTCTCCCCCAATAAAAATATCATAAGGAATGACAACAAGACGAAACTTCTTAAAGCAATCCCTTCTCGCAGCAGGTGCGGCCTCCGTTCCCGCCGGGAACCTTTTAGCGCAAGAGAAAATGGAAGAGAAACGACCCAAGTACAATCTTCCTTACAAGAACACCTACCTGAAGGAACCCTTCGTGACCGAGAATGAGTTCCGGACAGCGAGACCGGAGACCATCACGCCCGGAACCTTCGAGGAGGCCAAGCAAATCCTCCCGGACCCGACTTGGAGCGGACACGAGAAGGAAATCGAGATGTACTGGAAGGCTTGGCAAATCGGCATCGGCAACATCAAGGCCCCTGAACCAGATTCCGGTTTCGTATGCAGTTACCTCGATGTCGCCTACAACGGCAATATCTTCATGTGGGACTCCGCCTTCATGATGATGTTCGCCCGTTTCGGTACCCGCTTCTTCCCCTTCCAACGTACGTTAGATAATTTTTACGCCAAACAACATCCGGACGGTTTCATCTGCCGGGAGATCAAGGCGGACGGAGCGGACTGTTTCGAGCGTTACGATCCGACCAGCACCGGACCGAATATCCTCCCTTGGAGCGAGATCGTCTATTATAAGCAGTTCGGCGATATGGACCGCCTACACAAGATATTCCCCGCCCTTTGCGCTTATTATAAATGGTTGAAGCTAAACCATACGTGGCGCAACGGTACGTATTGGACCAGCGGTTGGGGTACCGGCATGGACAACATGCCCCGGGTGGAACCGAAATACAATCCGATATACAGCCACGGCCATATGATCTGGCTGGACGTTTGCTTGCAACAATACTTCACCGCCGGGCATCTGCTTGAGATGGGTTTCTATCTGGAGCGTTGGCAGGAGATCGAGGAGTTCGAGGACGAGCAGAAGATGCTAAAGAAGTATATCAACGAGAACCTATGGGACGAGAAGGAGCATTTCCTTTTCGATCAATACGCCGACGGAAGCCTTTCCTCCACCAAGGGAATCTACGCATACTGGGCCTTATTGACCGATGTCCTATCCAAGGAACGCATGGACGCTTTCGTGGCCGAGCTGGATAACAAGGAGACATTCAACCGCCTGCACCGCGTCCCTTCCCTTGCCGCCAACCATCCTAAATACAAGGATAACGGCCGCTACTGGCAGGGTGGCGTATGGCCGGGAGCGAATTATATGGTGATTACCGGCCTATTGCAACAAGGCTACCGTAAATTGGCTTACGAGATCGCACGCAACCATTACGATAACGTCCTAAAGGTGTATAAGAATACCGGTACGTTCTGGGAATACTACGCTCCGGAGCATGAGGAGCCGGGCTTCATGGCTCGCCCGAATTTCGTGGGCTGGGGCGGACTGGCACCGATCTCCGGCTTGATCGAGCAAATCTTCGGCATCCGCTCCAATGTGTACGAGAAGAAATTGACCGTAGACGTGAACTTGACGGAGGCTTATGGTATCGACCGTTATCCTTTCGGCCTCGACGGTCTGGTAGCGATCAAAGTCAAGGCCCGTTCTTCCGCTACCCAAGAGCCGCAGGTAGAAATTACCAGCGACGTCCCCTTGGAACTAACCGTCCTTTGGGGCGACAAACAGAAGACGGCTAACGTAAAACCCGGCACGCGAACCGTATAAGACAGCAAATCCATCAAACATCCAGTTGTAGAGACGGGGCGTGCCCCGTCTCTACAACTAGACTCAAAAAACAATTAGTATATGAAACAGATTCTATCCTTATTTATCACCTCCCTCGCCCTCTGTACGGCTTGCTCCTCCCCGAAGGGATCGGACACAGTTCAAGTGGCGGAGACAACCACGGAGCAGACGATTCAGAAAGCCTCCTCCGCAATTCATTACAACGCCTTCTCGCACAATGATTACTGGCGGGAGAGACCTCTGCTGGACGCCTTGTCCTTCCGCTTCAACTGCGTGGAGGCCGATCTGTGGCTGATCGATGACGAGCTATACGTTTCCCATGACCGCCCGGAACCCAATCCGGCCATTACCTTCGAGAACCTATACCTCAAGCCGCTCGTGGCCCGCATACAAGCGAATGGAGGTAAGGTCTATCCCGATAGCGATCGTCCTTTCTACCTGATGGTGGATTGCAAGGCACAAGGCGAAGAGATGTACAAGCTATTAAAGAAACAGATGGAGCCTTACAAGGAATATTTCTGTTCCGTCGATAACGGCGAATATAAAGAAGGTGCCGTCCTCTTCTTCCTTTCCGGTGACCGTCCGAAGAACAGCCTGCCGAAAGAGAACAGCCGCTTCACCTTCCTCGACGGACAAATAAAGGATCTGGGACAGGGCATCCCTGCTTCCCTCGCTCCGGTCATAAGCGATAATTACTCCGATTTCTTCACTTGGAAAGGTGAAGGCGAGATGCCCGCCGACCAACTACAGAAGATGCGTGAGATCATCCGGAAAGTCCACGATGAGGGAAAACTATTCCGTTGGTGGGGCGCCCCGGATACCGAGCAGTTCAAACGCTTCTTCATCAAAGAAGGCGTAGACTTGGTAGGTGCCGATGACCTGAATGGGTTATACAACGTATTGAACGAGCGTTAAACGAGAAAATTACAATAGGCATTATAAGGTTGTTACAATGGGCATTCTAGCATCTTTACAACAGGCATCGTAACAGCCTTATAATGCCCATCATAGTTTTAACATATCACAACCGCTTTTATTCCAACCAAGGCTGCGGATTCAGCTTCGTCTTTTCCTTCCACAATTGGAAATGAAGGATCGTGGAATTACCGTCCTCCGGATCCGAATAGATCCTTCCGATCGCTTGACGGGTAGAGACCCGGTCGCCCGCTTTTACATATACCTGACTCAAATTGCTATAAACCGTCAAGTAGTTACCATGACGAACGATTACGGAATTATTATACCCCGGCACCACGAACACACGCGTCACCTCCCCATTGAATACCGCACGGGCATCCGCCCCGGGTGAGGTCTGGATATCGATACCACTATTACTGGTACGAACATATTTCAACTCCTGATGCTGTTGCTCGCCGAATGTAGAGACGATCGTATGTCTTCCGGCCACCGGATACGGCAAACGTCCCCGGTTATTGGCGAAGTTATCGGACAATTGCTTCTCCGCCTTTGTCATCGCATAGCCCCCTTTCGTATCTGCCACACGTTCCTCACGGATCGGCTCGTTTTTACTCTCCGGTACGGGTTTACCCTTAGCGGCAGCTTGTTCACGGGCACGACGCTCACGTTCCGCACGTTCACGGGCGGCTTTCGCCTCGGCCTCGGCACGGGCGATCTCCTCGGCGATCTGCTTCTCTATCTGTCGGTTTAAAGCCTCGGCTTGACGACGCTTCTTTTGGAGATCCGCCTTCAAATCCTTTTGTCTCTTATTCAATAGCTGGACTTCCTCTTTCTGAGAAGCTTCCTCACTTTCTAGCTTCTTACTCTCTTCTTGACGAGTTCCTAAAAGAACACGCTTCTCGGCACGGGTCTTCTCCATCTCAGCTTGCTTGCGGCTGATCTCGGCCTGCTTTTCAACGATGTCATTCGCTTGCCGCTTCTGCCAATCCGCATATTCCCGCAAATACCGCATACGCCGCATGGATTGAGAGAAACTCTCGGCGGATAGGATAAACAACAATTTATCTTGCGAGCTATGGCGTTTATAAAGCCCTCGCATCGATTTACCGTAATTCGTCTGCTTATCGCCCAGTTCCCGTTTTAAGGTGCGCAACTGGCCTTGGATATTCAAGATATCTTTCTCGATCTCATCCAGCTCTTGATTCAATAAACTGATGACTTTCTTACGCGAAAGAATTTGTTTGGAAAGTAGATTCAAACGGTTCAGGGAAGTTTTAGCAGTCTGGGCCGTCTCTTGTAATAATTTATTCGTCTCCTCGATATCGGCCAACGCCTCCTTGCGCTGCTGCTCCAACTGACGGACAGCGGCGGATTTCTGACCGTAAACCACGGTAGATAAAGACAATGCCAATAGAACGATCCAGACGTACCTCATGATAGATTATTGATTCAGATTCGTAATCGTTTTCAATACTTGCGCAAAGGTAATACGCTTATATTTAGAAGGAACCGAGAAATCCAACTTGAGCGGCTCGTCCAGTTGGATACGGGAGTAATGGATCTTCACCCCACCCTCGGGATTCCCGTTCTTCAACACCTGCACATCCATCAACATCGGGAACGGCTGCCGATCCACCAAGCGAAAATCCTCGTACAGCCATTGCAAGGCATAACGATCGGAAGGATCCGCTACATAGGTAGAGAGAAGTTTCTCCTCGCCGTCCGCCTTAAAGGTATAGAATAACCCCATGGCATCCTTCGTCTTGATCTCGGCGACCGGACCTTCTTGATTCAGCTTAAACCGATTATAATGCTTACGGGAAACGCCTTGCTCCCCCGGGATAAACAGATGATTCGTGAAAAGAGCCTGCAAATTATAGAAGTTGAACTCGATCGGAGTCTGTCCTTGCAAATTGGAATAATTCTCGATCATATAGCGTTTATTCATGCGGTCTACCACTTTGATCGTATCCCGGCTCAACTCGATACGGAAGATCTCGATCCCGAGAAATGGCTGTACCGACAGCTGGAAAGCGCTATCCTTGACCATCTTCATATCCACCCGAGAACTCATTTGCTTACCGGGGATATCCAGATCCACGTTCAGCCGGGCCGTCAAGGTACGGAACTGGAAGGATTGATCCTCCACCGACTGGAAGAACTCATTATGAGCCTTCACGCTAGCGGATTCCACCGTCCCGACTTTCTTGGACGATTTACAGCCTGTCAACATCGAAAGTAAAAGACCTCCACATAACAGGAAGGTCAAGAAATAGTCTCTTTTCATTTCGCGTTCTCGTCTTCTATATATTGTTGCTCGGCGATCTTACGGTTCAAGATCTCGGAATCCTTCCCCATCTCTTTCGCCTTTTTCCATTGCTCCACCGCTTTTTCCTTATCACCGTTCATGAAAAGGATGTCCCCATAATGATCCACGAGTTCGGCGCTCTTTGTCTTATCTTTCTCCAAAGCGCTCTCGATATAGATTTTCGCCAAGGTATAGTTTCCTTGTACGAAGAAGATCCAAGCGTAGGTATCCAGATACGTGGCGTTGTCCGGTTCCAGCTTGATACATTGGGCGCTCATACGCTCCGCCTTCTTCAAGTCTTTCTTCTCCAAGGAAAGGAAGTAACTGTAGTTGTTCAGTACGACCACGTTCTTGTCATTGTACTTCAATGCCTCATCGTACGCTTTATACGCTTGATCCAATTGCCCCATCTGGTAATAAATATCACCGATCTGGCCGTAGAAATCAGATTTCAGCGGCAGGTTCTCCTTCGGGATGATATTCAAGCCCGCATAATAGGTATTCAAGGCTTCTTGATATTTCTGTTGTTGGTAGTAAGCGATACCCAGATAGAAGTAATATTCCGGCGACTCGGGGAAAAGCTCCATACAAGCCGTACAGATACGGATGACCTCCGGGATATCCTCCCCTTTCAAAGCCAAATTCAGCAATTGCTGCCAAGCCCCGGCGTTACTCGGTTCCATCTCGGTTACCAACTGGAACTGGAATTTCGCCTCCTCTGTCTTTCCTTGGGCCATCAAGAGACCGCCATACATCAGCTTTAAGTCAATATCCTCCGGATGTTGCTCCAAAAGAGTTTGGAATAAATGGTTTGCGTTCTCGGTTCCCTGCTTCGTTTGTTGCAGTTTCAAGATATACCGGGAAAGGATGTTCACTTTCGTCTCCACGTCCAGCTTCTCGTTTACCAAAGCGCTACGGATTTGTTGCTCGGCGGCCTCCTTATCCCCTTTCGCCTCGTAGTAATTGGCCATAGAGACGATATAATAAGGGTCAGTCGGATCAATCTCATTCGCTTTTTGATAGCAAGCCAAAGCCTTGTCCATCTCCCCGTTTTCCAAATGAAGATCGCCCAATACGATCTGGTAACGGGCCTCCATAGGATATTTAGCCGCTAGCTTCTCGATCTCCTTGAAAGCCTCTTCCGGTTTCTCCAACTGGACGTACAGTTTGTATTTCTGCATGGAGATCGCCTCGTTCATACCCATAACCGACTCCAATGCGTCATAAGCCTCGATCGCCTTCCCGATCTCGCCGGCTTGCGTCAAGGCATCGGCCAGATAATAATTCAGCTCCTCCTTCTCCGGATAATCACGAACCAGTTCCTCGTACTCCTCGGCGGCTTCGCCATACATACCCAGATTCCGGGTGATAGACGCCAATGCCATTTTATACGTGAAATTATCCTTGCTGTTGGCTACGGCTCTTTTCAACATCTCGACCGCTTTCTCCGGACGGTTCAACTGTACATAAAAAGAAGAAAGCTCATACAAGACCGGAGCCGCCGTCGAGTCAATCGCCAAGCAATGGTTGAAGGCATCATAAGCGGCGTCAAATTTCCCGGCGTTCTTCAAGTTCAAGCCCTCATAAAAGAAGTAATCGAATTTACGTTGATCCTTCTCCGTTTCTGTAGCACCAGCCGGGAGCACAGCGACCAACGAGAGGAAAGAGATGAGATATATCAGTTGCTTAAACATCCTATTATTCTTGTTAACCTTATTATTCTTATTCTTTTCCGGTATGACCGAATCCCCCGGCTCCCCGCTCCGTATCATCCAACGTCTCCACGAGTTCCCAATCCACATGGCTATGAGCGGCTATAACCATTTGGCAGATACGCTCACCATCATTCACCGTAAAAGGCTCGGAAGATAGATTCACGAGAATGATACCGATCTCCCCCCGATAATCGGCATCGATCGTACCCGGCGTATTCAGCAGGGTTATCCCATGCTTTAAAGCCAGCCCGCTACGAGGACGCATCTGGGCCTCATAGCCTTCCGGCAGCGAGATATAAAGTCCGGTCGGGATTAATTTACGTTCCAACGGTTTCAACACAACCGATTCCGACAAATTCGCCCGGATATCCATCCCGGCAGATAAAGGAGTCGCATAACCCGGCAGCGGGTGATGCGATTTATTGATAATTCTTACTTTCATATATTATCTTATTTTCTTTATTCCCGAACGGAGACTATTCGGATTACACCGAGTGCTCCAAAACGAAGCGATAAAGACCATATCATCATCTATATAATAAATAACCTTATAATTCTTATGAACAACCAAACTGCGATACTCTCGTTCAAGCCCTCTCAAAGCAGGTTCAATCTTACCTAAACGAGGGAAAACAGACAGCCGCTCATTTGTTCTCTGCACTTCGTCCACAAAACGAATCACGGCCTTTTCCCCAAAAGCAAGAAAACCAAACGATATCGCTTCCTTAAACAACACCTTAGCCTCATCAAGCCAAACTACTTGCATAAGAACGGATATTCATTTCTTAGCTCTTGAAAGACTTTCTCGCTCGGGGTAAAACGTCCAGCGACACGATCCTCTTCAGCCCTCCCTAGACTTTCTTTCAATTGAGCGATCGAATGAGGTAATGCCGGTACATCTCCAAACAAACTATCAGAAACCTCTTGTCTTTCTTGAAACTTTACTTTTACTTTTCTTACAGCATCAAGAATCGCTTCCATAAGCTCCTCATTACCTAAGGCACTCATGGTTTCCTCTATATATACATATTTCAATTCATTTACTGTCATACTTCTTAATAGGTTCTAATCCTTGATCTCCACAAAGGTAATGAATTAACTAATTAACCCAATCCCCGTTCTCTTTTATTAACTGAACTAAACGTTCTACAGCGTCTTCCTCGGGGATATTCTTGAGGACACATTCCTTACCTTTATACAGGCTGATTTGTCCACGTCCGGCACCCACATAACCATAGTCGGCATCGGCCATCTCGCCGGGGCCGTTTACGATACAGCCCATGATACCGATCTTCAAGCCTTTTAAATGGGAAGTAGCCTCCTTGATACGGGCGATCGTTGTTTGCAGGTCGTACAAGGTACGTCCGCAACTCGGACAAGAGATATATTCCGTCTTACTGATACGGGTTCTTGTAGCCTGCAAGATCCCGAACATACAGCGATCCGAGACAACCGCCTCGCATCCCTCATTGTGCAGCATCAAGCCATCCCCAAAACCATCCAGCAAAAGCGTACCGAAATCGGCGGCGGATTTCAGTTGCAACAACTCCACATCCGTCTCCCGGAAATCACGATGCAAGACAACCGGCACGTCACAACCCGCCATCAGCAATTTATGCATAGCCGCACGTTGCGAGCCAACCCCATTCCGATGATGTGTACTTAATAAAACCACCACGGTCTTATCCGCTTTCAATATCTCCAACATACGATCCGTAAGATCCATATACGTCAGACGGATAAACTTAAGCGGACAATCGTAATCCTTTAACTCCTCCGCTTCCGAGGCGATGAAGCAAGGAAAAGCATTCGGACGCTCTTTCCAAAAATGAGCGTCTACCAATAAACGGAAATTATCCGGCAAATTATCCGGATCTTCCTTTCCTATATATATATAGTCCGGCAAGGACAAATGATCAAACTCAAAATCCCCGTTACTACGATCGGAGATCACGACTGGCGGGAAAGTACCTCCGATACCCTCCACCACACGGCTTATACGACGGCATGTCGCCACCGTATCGAAACCGGGAGCCATCGAAGCCTCGATAGGACGATGATTTTCCCGTTCCCTAATATAATCCACCAATTTACGCGCTACCGGCATTTCCGCCTCGGGGTCCTCACTCAAGGAAACCCGGATCGTATCACCGATACCGTCACATAGAAGCGTACCGATTCCGACAGCGCTCTTGATACGCCCGTCCTCACCGTCACCCGCCTCCGTTACCCCAAGGTGCAAGGGGTAATGCATATTCTCGGCCTCCATCGTACGAACCAACAACCGCACGGTCCTTACCATGACAACGGTATTGGAAGCCTTAATCGAAATAACCACATCCGGGAAATTCTCCTCCCGGCAAATGCGAAGAAACTCCATACAACTCGCTACCATCCCCTCGGGCGTATCACCATAACGGCTCATGATACGATCGGAGAGCGAGCCATGATTCACACCGATACGAATAGCGGTGCCATGTGCCTTACAAATATTCAAGAAAGGGACGAACCGCTCACGGATCTTCTCGATCTCGGCGGCATATTCCTCATCCGTATATTCAAGATGGCTGAATGTCTTTACCTTATCTACATAGTTTCCCGGATTGATACGTACCTTTTCCACCTCACCGGCGGCGGCATCAGCCGCTCTAGGATTAAAATGGATATCAGCGACCAAAGGAGTCGTATACCCTTGTTCATTCAATTGTTTACGAATCTCGCCCAAGTTTCGGGCTTCCCGTTCCCCCTGTGCCGTAAAACGCACATACTCAGCTCCCGCCTCGATCATACGGATCGCTTGAGCTACCGCCGCCTCCGTATCCATCGTTGATACATTAGCCATGGATTGAATACGGATAGGATTCTCACCTCCCATGGGTGTGTCACCGATTTGGGCAACGGATGATTTACGGCGGTTGTAATTAAAGTAAGCCATTGTTAATTGAAAATTGAGAATTGAAAATTGAGAATGAGTGTTGAGAACTGAAAACCTAAAGAGAGACTTTCTCCTTAATTTTCAATTCTCAACTTTCAACTTTCAATTAATTAGTTTTGTATTTAAAAGAAACCTTAGCCAACTCCTCGTTAGCCTTCACGATTTTCTTCTTCAAATCCTCCTTATAAGCGGATAGCTTCTCCTGAAGTTGCTCGTCGCCGACGGCAAGCATCTGCACCGCAAGGATACCAGCGTTCAAAGCGCCATTGATGCCGACAGTAGCCACAGGGATTCCCGGAGGCATCTGTACGATAGCCAACAAGGCATCCATACCGTCCAGCGTAGAGTTAATAGGCACGCCGATCACGGGAACCGTCGTCATGGAAGCGATCACACCGCAAAGATGAGCGGCCATTCCGGCAGCGGCGATGATAACCTTGATTCCACGTCCTTTAGCTCCTTTGGCGAAAGCCTCCACCTCAGCGGGAGTACGGTGTGCGGATAGAGCATGCATCTCGAACGGGATCTCCATCTCATCCAAGAACTTAGCCGCCTTCTCCATAACGGGTAGATCCGAGGTACTACCCATGATAATACTTACAACAGGTGTCATTCTTATTTAGCGATTAATTTTTGATAGTCTTCAGCGGATAATAGTTCCTCCAACTCAGAAGCGTCCGTAAGAGAAATCTTGATTAACCAACCTTTACCATAAGCGTCTTCATTAACCAATTCAGGAGCGTCTTCCAATTCAGCGTTTACTTCCAAAACCTCTCCGCTAACCGGCATGAAAAGATCGGAAACAGTCTTAACAGCTTCAATCGTACCGAACACCTCTTCTTGAGCGACGGTCTCCCCCTCTGTCGTAATGTCTACATAAACGATCTCACCTAGCTCGCCTTGAGCGTAATCAGTAATACCAACATAAGCTACGTCACCTTCTACACGAATCCACTCATGGTCTTTTGTGTACTTTAAATCTGCAGGAAAATTCATAATTTTAGTGTTTTTATTAGATGAATAAATAGATATAACTCATTAATGAGGCTACAAAGGTACATATAAATCCCAGACAAAACCCCGCATATACCTGCATTGGTGTATGCCTTTTTAAAAAGATACGCGAGGTACCTAATAAACCAGCCACGATCAACACGACTATAAAAGCCCAGTAGGGATTTATCATATGGATACGCGCCACTCCCATAACACCGCCCAGTAACCCGCCGATACCAATGGCATGCGCGCTAATCTTCCAAGCAAAATTGATGCATAAGGCGATTACCAAGGCTACGCAAGCCCCGATCAGCATCGCTAACAACCAAAACGGCATCAGCATCTTATACAGGAAAAAGATACATACCAAGATGGAAGTGATAAAAATCAGATAAGGAACCACCCGCTCCTTCCGGTCGGAAAGCTCTATATCGCCGGCCGCGCCATTTTTCACCAATAAGAAGATGAAAAGCCCGGGAACTATCGCTGTCGAAATAAAGGTACCTCCGGCAATCAGCAGCTTCACAGGTAACGGGTAAATGGCGAGAAATGTAAACATCAACGCCAACACGATCCCATAGGTCACCATAAGCAACGGATGGAACACGAAGGATATTATATTCGAGAATAGTTTCATACGCTTTTATATTTCTTTTCTCAGACGAGCTACCGGAATCCCCAGTTGCTCCCTGTATTTCGCTACCGTACGCCGGGCGATGACATACCCTTTTTCTTTCAGGATCGTAGCCAACTCCTCATCGGTCAACGGTTTTCGTTTGTCTTCGGCATCTACATGTTCTTTCATGATCTTTTTCACCTCACGGGTCGAGATCTCCTCGCCGGTATCGGTCTGCATAGACTCGGAGAAAAAGTATTTCAACGGATAAATACCGAAATTCGTTTGCACATATTTACTGTTACTTACCCGGGAAATAGTGGAGATATCATATCCCGCACGCTCCGCTACGTCTTTCAAGATCATGGGATGGAGGGTAGCCTCATCGCCTGTCAGGAAAAA
Organism: Parabacteroides sp. AF21-43; assembly: GCF_003635435.1. Lineage (NCBI taxonomy): Bacteria > Pseudomonadati > Bacteroidota > Bacteroidia > Bacteroidales > Tannerellaceae > Parabacteroides > Parabacteroides sp. AF21-43. Next base: position 20,945 of record NZ_QTMG01000019.1, read on the forward strand.
GTCCCGTTGTAAATAGATAATCGCCTCCATGGTACGCTGCAAGGTCTCATTACGTTGCTTGATAGCGTCGATGAACCACTGGGCGGAATCCAACTTTTGTTTCACGAACTGTACGGCATCCCGCCTCTCAGCGGTTTGGTTCGCCTTATTCGCCGTATAATCCTGAAACATCTCGGCATACTCCCGGTTGATACGCATATCCGGTACCCCCCGGTTATTCATGCTCAAGATAAGCTCTCCATTATGCGCTTCCACCACGAAATCCGGGATGATCTGGCTCATCGCCACTTCCATAGAACCACCCCAACTACTTCCGGGTTTCGGATTTAACATAGTAATCTCGTGAATGACCTTCTTTAACGTTTCCTCATCGATATCGAGACCTCGTAAGATCTTATCGTAATGTTTGCGGGTGAACTCCTCGAAATATTCGGTCAAAACACGAATCGCCAAATTTGTAACCGGAGTATTCTCCTTCTTATCCAGCTGGATCAACAGACATTCTTTCAAGTCACGGGCACCTACCCCGGCAGGCTCAAAATCTTGGATGATATTCAAGATAGACTCGATCTCCTTCTCATCTACCTCTTGTCCGGCTTGGAAGATCAAATCGTCCGCTATCGCCGAAAGGTCCCGGCGCAAATAACCGTCATCATCGATATTTCCAATGATATACTCCGCTATTTTCATTTGCTTATCCGGTAAATCCCTTAACCCGAGCTGCTGTAACAGAAACTCATTCAAGGATTGGCTTACGGAGAAGGGGACATCCTCTTTCCGTTCCGCACGCTCGGTCATTTCCCGTAGCTTATAATCAGGTATATCGTCTTCCGTTAAATAATCTCCCAAAGAAAGGTCGGTCTCAGTATCAACAGAAGGGATCTCTTCTCCCCCCTCCTCGCTTTCAGTTCGTTCAAAATCATCAACAGGCTCTTTTCCTTCCTCCAAGGCTGGGTTATCTTCCAGCTCATGCTTCACACGTTCTTCCAACTCGATCGCGGGAAGCTCCAGAAGCCGTATCAACTGTATCTGCTGAGGGGATAGCTTTTGCTGTAACTTTTGTTGTAACTGTTGCTTTAACATAATCTAAATCATTGCACTGTAAGGGCAGGACAATCACCCGCCCTCTTATTTATCAACATGCAAATATAAGTTTTTAGTTTTAACAGTACAGCTATTAAACTATAATAGTTCTAAACAAGGTGCATGATCTTTTGCCCGACGGATCATTGCCCGGCCTCCAAATAACAAACAGCTTAAATCCGGGCCCCGAAACATTTTGTCAAAAAGGGGTAACATAAAAACACGTACGTGTTTTCAAAAAAAGACGTACATGTTTTCGGAAAAACACGTACGTCTTTTTTTAAAGGCTTTATAGAGTCTGATTCTACCTAGTACTTGAAGCTTCCTCCCCCCAAGAATTCACGGAGCAAGGAAGTTCCCGGCAACTCTTCCGTAGGGATATAATTAAAGTAGCGAAGGAAACGAAGCAAACGATATGCCTCGGCATTCGCTTTATTGCTCTCGGGTACTTGCGCTAGGATCGGTTCCGCATATTTCCGCAAAGCGGCCAACTCATACAACATGGCGCTATTAAACATAGCGTCCGCATTCTCCTGATACGGAAAGATCCATTTATCCTCACCCCGGCGAACGCTCGGCCAACGGTTGATCGTATCTTCCGCCGAATATCCCCTAAAGCGATAATCCCGGATAATACGGCGCAGCAGACGATTATCCGTCGTCGGTATCCAATTATGGTTATCCAAAGAGATAGAGGTCAAGACCGAGACATATACCCGATATTTATATTTATCATCGATAAACTCCGTCAGTTCCGGATTCAAAGCATGAATACCTTCTATTACCAAAATCGAGTTCTCACGAAGTTTTAACTTCTTTCCCTTGAAAATCCTTCGGCCAGACTCAAAGTTGAAACTAGGCAGCTCGATCTCTTCCCCGGATAACAACTTCTTCAAATCCTTATTAAAATAAGGTAAATCCAGCGCATACAAAGATTCAAAATCATACTCGCCATGCTCATCTTTCGGTGTATCTTCCCGATTCAAGAAATAATCATCCAAGGAAATTCCTACCGGATGAAGCAGGTTAGTCGTCAATTGTACTTGCAAACGCTTGCAAAATGTAGTCTTTCCCGAAGAAGAAGGGCCGGAGATCAAGACGATACGGATGCCCTCTTTATATCCATCGGCGATCTTTTCGGCGATCTTGGCAACCTGTTTTTCCTGCATCGCCTCAGAGACAAGGATTATATCCTGAGAGCGGCCTTTCTCTATCGCTAAATTCAAATCCCCCACATTATCTAAGCCGACAGTCCGCTGCAATGTAAGGTGTTCCTTATAAGCCTCGAACATCTTATCCTGCTTGATGACAGGCTGCAATTCCATCGGATCGGTCTGCTTCGGGATACGGAGCAAAACGCCATCCATATACGGTTCCAAGTCAAACAATTGGATATAGCCGGTCGAAGGGGTTAAACAGCCATAAAAGAAGTTGATATAACCTTCCAACTCATAATAAGAGGTATAAGGCAATCCCGCCGTCTCTATTAAGCGAGCCTTATCATTCATACCCCGCTCCCTGAACAATACGGCGGCATCCACCGTACGGACACTCTTATGGAGGAAAGGAAGATCCGCGTCAATCAACTCCCACATACGTTTCTTGATCTTCTCGATCGTCTCCAGATCGATGTTCTTGCCGTTATGGATCACGCAATAGTAACCTTTCGATACCGGATGTTCCAGATTTAAGGTCGCCGTCGGCCAAATATCATACACCGCCTTGGAAAATATATGGCAAAGCGAGCGGACATAGGTTCTCAATCCGGATAATTGAGTATAGTCGATAAATTCGATATCCTTCGGTTGCCAGCAACGGAAGTTCAAGCTTTCCGTCTTATTATTCACTTGCGCGTTCATCGGCCTGTACCGAAGCGGAGCGCCAACCGCCGTATAAATGTCCAACAACGAAGAACCAATGGGTACATCCTTGTAGGTATTATTATTTTTGCAGTAAATTGTTATTGTCTCAGACATACTATCTCAGTTATTATTTGTAAATTCGCCCCCTAAAGTTAGGAATATTAATCGGATATACAATCCACTTAAACGTAATTTAAATGGACTATTCTTTTTTTGATTTTCTCCGGCTGATCGGCTCCTTGGCGCTGTTCTTGTACGGAATGAAGATCATGAGTGAAGGGTTACAAAAATTTGCGGGTGACAGTTTACGGCGAATACTAACCGCGATGACCACGAACAGAGTAACCGGTATGCTCACCGGGGTGTTAATAACGGCTCTTATCCAATCATCATCGGCTACGACGGTTATGGTCGTGAGTTTCGTGAATGCCGGACTCTTGACATTGACCCAATCCATCGGAGTCATTATGGGTGCCAACATCGGAACCACGGTAACGGCATGGCTTATCTCCGCCCTCGGTTTCAAGGTCGATATCGCCGCATTCGCCCTTCCCCTTTTAGCTTTCGCTCTCCCACTCTTCTTCTCAGGAAAAAGCTCTCGTAAATCAATTGGTGAATTTGTTTTTGGTTTCGCGTTCCTGTTCATGGGCCTTCAAAGTTTAAAGGCAAACGCCCCGGACCTCGGAGCGAATCCGGAAATGCTGGCTTTCGTGCAGAATTATACGGATATGGGATTTTTCTCCATCATCTTGTTCTTATTTATCGGAGCGATCTTAACCATGATCGTACAAGCCTCCGCCGCCACGATGGCTATTACATTGATTATGTGCGCCAACGGCTGGATCGATTATCATTTGGGAGTCGCTTTGGTATTAGGCGAGAATATCGGAACCACGATTACGGCCAACTTAGCCGCATTAACCGGAAACACACAAGCACGACGAGCCGCGTTAGCGCACCTTGTTTTCAACGTTTTCGGTGTCATGTGGGTTTTGGTGCTCTTCTACCCTTTCACGAATGCCGTCTCATGGTTTGTTACCCATGTAATGAAGGTCAGTGATCCGGCTGTGGCGGTATCCTTTAAACTGGCAGCGTTCCACACTGCATTCAATATCAGTAATACTTTCATTATGATCTGGTTCGTAAGCTTGATCGAAAAGACCGTATGTACGCTTATCAAGCCCAAGGTGGAAGACGAGGAATACCGCCTTCGCTATATCACGGGAGGTATGTTATCCACCGCCGAGCTTTCCATCCTACAAGCTCATAAAGAAATCTCATTATTCGCCGAGCGTACGGCTAGGATGTTTAATATGGTGAAAGAATTATTTTACGAGAAGAATGAGGAGACCTTCCTCAAGACGTATAGCCGTGTAGAGAAATACGAGAATATCAGCGACCGCATGGAGATCGAGATCGCGAATTACTTGACTGAAGTATCGGAAGGCCGTTTGAGTTCTGAAAGTAAGGAAGAAATCCGTATCATGCTACGTGCCGTCTCGGAAATCGAGAGTATAGCGGATTCTTGTAATAACCTTGCCCGAAGTATCAAACGCAGAAACGAGTTCAAATCCGAATTCACGGAGGAGCAAAACAAGCATCTGGATCATATGTTCGAATTGGTATCCGGGGCGTTAAGCCGCATGAACGTAATTCTGCATAAGCCGGAGCTCGTGCATGATGATATCAATCCTTCTTATAACATAGAGAACGAGATCAACAACTACCGTAACCAGTTGAAGAGCCGGAATATCGAAGATATCAACAATAAGCTGTACCAATATCAAGATGGCGTTTATTACATGGACATGGTTAGTGAAAGTGAAAAGCTGGGCGATTATGTATTAAATGTTGTTCAAGCGGTTATCGAGAAGAAAATATAGCGTATATTTGTCCTTAACAATATCAACAGCCCTTTTCCGTTATTGAGAGAAGGGCTGTTTTTAATATATATCCACTATGAATTATAAATATTATACGATCGTTATCCTTGGCCTTTTAGCATTCTCCGCTTGCGAGAAAGATGATATTGACATTCCGGCAACCGACAATGAAGTGAATCAATGGATCGAGCAAACGATGCGAGAGAATTATCTTTGGTATTCCGAGTTCCCGGATAAAAGTTCCTTGGACTTTAGTCTTGATCCGGAGGCCTTCTTCAAGGGCCTGTTATCCGATAAAGACGGGAAAGATCTTCCTGAAGGTCATCATTACTTTTCCCAATTAGAGAAAGCGACCGTAACAAAGAGCATTTACGACGCGAACAACTCATATGGATTCGATTTCGCGACTTCCAACCTTAAAGACGGAGGCAGTACCTATAAAATAGCCATTGTCCTTTATGTATTAAAGGATTCACCCGCCGAAGAAGCCGGATTGAAACGGGGAGACTGGATACTTGGCGTAAACGGCTCCTTGGGTTCTATCCAAGACTATGATGTATTGAGAAGCGGAGGCAGCGTATCCCTCCAACTAGGAAAAGAAATAGGAAACACCAAGGGATTCGTCTCCACCCGAAGAGTTACCTTGAACGCATCCCGAACGGTAGAAGACACCCCATTCCTAAAAGATTCCGTATACACATATGGCAATAAGCGAATCGGCTATTTGATGTACAACCATTTCGCCTCCGGACCGGATGAATACGATTATAGCGACACTAGTTATAATCTTTATTTGCAACAACTCTTCGAAAAATTCAAAAGCCGCAACGTCAATGAGTTCGTACTTGACTTACGCTATAATGGGGGTGGGCTTGTCAATTGCGCCCAATTACTGGCTTCGCTATTAGTCCGTGAAAACGTTTTAGGAGAACCTTTATGTATCATGGAGTATAACGATAAAAACTCCAATAAAAATGAGACCTTGCCTTTACTCAAAACGACCGAGGTCATGGCGGGAAACTTAAACCTACAACGGCTATTTGTTTTGACAGGTTCAACTACGGCTTCTGCCTCCGAACTTATCATTAACTCGCTACGATCTTATCTAGACGTTCGGGTTATCGGTAAGCAGACTTTTGGCAAGACCGTCGGTATGACGATCTACAATGAATCTAAAAAATATGGCTGGATACTTTCTCCCGTCACTTTCCATATTTATAATAAGGATCGGGAAGCTGATTATGAAGACGGATTTCATCCCGATATAGCTATTGATGAATTCAAGAGTGATCTAGCTGAATTCGGAGATTTGAAGGATCCTTTATTAGGACAAGCTATTTACGAGATAACCGGCCAGTCACCACTCTTACGATCCGCTACCCCGAGGGGCAACCGGGAAATCCAATATAATCCCCCGTTGTCCTATAAGGATAACTTATTACTGATTCCAAAAGACTAAAAACAAAATATATGGAAAGCGCATTTCTTAAAATCATAAACGCAAAAGTATTAACTCCTTCGGGCCTCCTACCAAACGGGCAAATCATCATCTCGGATGGGAAAATAGTGGAGATCACCGGGCAAAACCGGGAGATTCCTCATGCGGAGATCATCGACGCAAAAGGATATTATGTGGCTCCCGGCTGTATCGACACGCATGTACACGGCGGCAACGGACATGATTTCACGGAAGCTACCCCGAAAGCGTTCTATGCGATCACAAGAGCACATGCTTTACAGGGAACAACGGCTTTATATCCTACATTGGCAGCGGCCCCTATCGAGACCTTCCGGGAAGCGATCAAGACCTGCGAGCACATCATGAACCACCCGGAACAGGGGGCCCGTATCATGGGATTACATCTCGAAGGCAACTATTTGAATATGGCTATGAAAGGCGGACAAGACCCTAATTATATTTACCCGCCCGATCCCCAAGAATATAAGGAATTACTAAACAGTACCCAATGTATTAAACGCTGGAGCGCCGCCCCCGAGCTTGACGGGGCTTTGGTATTCGGTAAATATGCGTCAGCTCATGGTGTGTTGGTTTCACTAGCCCACACCACAGCCGATTATCTCCAAGTGAAAAAAGCATACGAAGCCGGATTCACCCATGCTACCCACTTCTACAATGCCATGACTTCCGTCCATAAAGACCGTGAGTATAAACATGAAGGAACGGTAGAAGGTATTTATCTCATGAAAGATATGACCGTTGAAGTTGTAGCCGATGGTATCCACGTACCACCAGCAATCTTAAAGTTGGTATATCAAATCAAAGGGGTAGAACGTACCTCCTTAATCACGGACGCAATGGCCGCCGCCACTTGCGATAACGGTACGGAACATTTTCCGGACTCCCGGGTAATTATTGAGGAAGGCGTATGTAAATTAGCCGATCGCTCAGCTATCGCAGGAAGTATAGCTACCGGAATCCGTTTGATCCGTACCCTAGTCGAGAAAGCGGAAATTCCATTGCACGACGCTGTTCGTATGGCTTCCGAAAGTCCGGCCCGCCTAATGGGTATTTTAGACCGTAAAGGAACATTGGAGAAAGGAAAGGATGCCGATATCATCATTTTCAACAACGATATAGAGATTCAAGAGACCTTCATCGAAGGTAAACGGCTCTCCAAAGAATAAGAAATCCAATAAACAATGACTTCTCCTATCTTGTTTTTAGATAAATAAGGGCATGAATGTATATGGAAAACGTAAAAGAACATTACTGGAGATACTCATTGATCACCATTATATTAGGACTAGGGGTAATTCTATTTTTTAAGATTACCCCGTTTCTTGGAGGTATACTTGGAGCATTCACCATCTATATATTGCTGCGTGGACAGATGTTCCACCTGACAGAAAAGCTAAATATGAGACCGGCTTTTGCAGCTTTACTGTTACTGGGGGAAACAATCTTATGTTTCTTAATCCCAATCACATTGGCGATCTGGTTGGTAATCAACAAAACTCAAAATATTAATTTAGACCCGACTGTACTGCTAAATACAGGCCAACATATAGCGGATCTAGTTCAGGAAAAGACCGGGTTTGATGTACTGGATAGAGGAAACTTATTAAAAGCGGCCTCTATACTCCCACAAATCGGACAGTTTTTAGTGGGTAGCATAAGCAGTTTCGCCGTAAATGTCGTCGTCTTGATTTTCATTCTGTACTTCATGCTGATAGGCGGAAGAAAAATGGAAAACTATCTATACACCTTATTCCCCTTCAGTGATCAAAACAAGGATGAGGTACTCAACGAGATCAATATGATCGTAAAATCAAACGCCATAGGTATCCCTCTTTTGGCGGTTATACAAGGTATCGTAGCGGTGATCGGTTACTTTATCTTTCAGACTCCCGATCCGCTGTTATTTGGGTTTCTCACTTGTATCGCTACGATCATTCCCATTGTAGGGACCGCATTGGTCTGGGTTCCGTTGGCGGCTTATATGGCTTTAAACGGAGATTGGGTACATGCCTTGGGATTGACTATTTATGCCTTGCTTGTCATTACGAACGTCGATAATCTGATTCGTTTTATCCTACAAAAGAAGTTGGCGGATATACATCCGTTAATCACCGTCTTCGGAGTCGTAATCGGGTTGTCCTTATTCGGATTTATGGGGATCATCTTCGGGCCGTTGTTATTATCCTTATTCCTTCTTTGTATAGATATCTTCAAGAAGAGCTATTTGGATAAATAAAGAGTATCTACAGGACAGGGTATCTTAAAAAGTCATACCTTTACACTACATTTTGAGTAAAACGAATTAATATGTCACGTAGAACAGTAAACAATTGGAAGCCTATCAAAGGGCAATCTCTCACCGAATTAGACAAGAAAATCCTATATATCCAAAATAAAGGACATTTAGTACCCACCCGCAAGCTTATCAAGACTCCAGAGCAGATTGAGGGCATCCGCAGAAGTAGCGTGATCAATACAGGGGTGCTGGATTTAATCCAGAAGGAGATTAAAGAAGGTATGTCTACAGCTGTTATCGATAAATTGGTGTATGATTATACGGTAGGGCATGGAGCGATTCCAGCCCCCTTAAACTATGAGGGGTTCCCTAAAAGTGTATGTACCTCTATCAACGAGGTCGTTTGTCACGGTATTCCCAGTGAGAAGGAGATCCTAAGAGACGGTGACATTATTAATGTGGATGTCTCAACGATTTTAGATGGTTATTATTCGGATGCGTCCCGCATGTTCATGATCGGGAACGTATCTCCGGAAAAGCAGAAATTGGTACAGGTCGCCAAGGAATGTCTGGAGATCGGTATAAAAGCGGCGAAGCCGTTCGGATTCGTCGGTGATATAGGCAACGCTATTCAAAAGCATGCGGAGAAAAACGGATTCTCTGTCGTACGGGATTTATGCGGACATGGCGTCGGTCTGGAATTCCATGAGGAACCGGAAGTTTGTCATTTCGGACGGAAAGGAACTGGGATGCTTTTAGTTCCGGGTATGGTCTTTACGATCGAGCCTATGATTAACATGGGTACTTGGAAAGTATTTATCGACGAGGAAGACGGTTGGACAGTCATCACCGAGGATGAACTACCCTCCGCCCAATGGGAACATACCTTCTTGATGACAGAGACAGGATTGGAAATTCTTACCTATTAATATCTAATGCAATTAACGCTTCCGGGCCTTTTCCCGGGCGGCCTTTTCCTTTTCCCGCAAGGCTTCCTTGCGGGCTTTTTCTTTCTCTTTCAATTTCTGCTTGTATAAGCGCTCCTTCTCCTTACGCTCTTTTTCCTTCTGTTTCAGGCGTTCCTTATAAGCACGTTCCTTTTCCTTACGAAGGTCCTCACGAGCTTTCAGTTTCGCCTTACGGTCGGCTTCCGCTTGTTTCAGCTTGGCCTTGCGATCAGCTTCCAACTGTTTCTCTCGATCAGCCTTCGCTTTCAACAGGGCACGTTCTTCCTCCGCTTGCTTCTTGAGAAGTTCTTCCTGTTCTTTCGCTTTCTGCTCACGTAATTCCTTATCCGCCTTTTGCTGGGCCTCAAAAGCCTTACGAGCCTCTTCCTTGCGGGCTTCTTCTTCGGCAGCTTCCCGTTTACGGATCTCTTGGATTTCTTTCAAGGTCATGCCTTGATCCTCAACCGCCGGCTGAACAACAGGAACCGTATCCTTACGAAGGGTATCGACACGCTGGATTTCCGGTTTGTCAAACGCAGGGACCTCAATCGTATCCGGGACGACTGGTATAGCGGGCTGTCGAACAGGTTCTTGAACAGGCCGTTGTTCCTCCTCCGGCTCTGTAACAGGTTGTTTTTCCGGTTCAACTTCTAGTTTCAATTCATCTGCCTCTTCCGGCACTTCGGCTTCTTCCTCCGTGATCATTTCATCTTCAGTCGCCTCCTCCTCCTTAGCGGCTTCCATACGGGCTTTCCAACGACCTGCCAAATCCGGTAATTCCTCACCGAAGCTCTCATCGAAGAAGGTGATATATTCATCCAAGGTCTTGCCACGCATCAAGGTCTCATAATTATCATCAGAGATCGGTAACACGGCAACCGCTTTATTCAAGGCCGTAGCATAGCCATCCTTACCGTATATCATCTTATAATATTGGATAATCTCGTCAAAACTAATAAATCCTTTAATCGCCAGCATACTGATCGGGCCGGCCTGCTCCAAAGCCAAATCAAACTCTTTCACCATGAAGTTCGCGAAGTTATAAGCGGCGACGGCGAATAGCAACTGATTCTGATCTACGCTACCCGTAGGATATACCAAAAGCATCTGATAAGGCGTATTCCGTTCCGGATTAAATACACGAGCCGAATCCTCGGCAGATAGCATACCATCCTCGCCCAAACCGAATCGTAGGTTCCAACTCATACCTTTCACTCCGCCCTGCACCAAGGCACGTCCCCGAAGAACACCTTTCAACATCTCCCCGGCCAGTTCCGTGACATCCGCATTCGGATACTTCTCGACCAGTGCTTTCAAGGCATTCTTAAACCCTTCCGCATCCCCGGCCTGCACATAGGATAACGCATCCAAGAACATGAATTTAGGCATCAATGTAGCCAATGGATATTTCTCGCTTACGTACCGGAAACTCTTACGTACATACGCTGTATCGCTTTCCAGATAGCGGTCGTAAGTAGCTTGATAGATCGAGTCTTGTACCACATCCATCATGCGGATATTATACTCGTAATTCGGATCAGCCACAGCTACCGCATAATCGCTTTCCGGGAAGGCGTTCATTAGTTTATTCTTATACTCGGTAGCCAACGCTGTATTTCCGGTTTTCAGGGCCATCAAATATACTTGATAATAGCTCTCCAAACGGTGCTCATTATCCGGGAAACGGCGTTCCAAATTCTCGAACGCCTCGACAGATAAGGGGATATCCTCCAACTTATCCTTATAGATCATCGCCATATTGTAAAGACCGTCTATAATAATAATGTTAGAAGCATCTATATCCTCTTGCGTGAAAGGTAGCTGCTGTAGGTAATACTCACGGGTATGCGGATCATCGGCGGCAACAGCCGGCAGATCACCGCCTATCGAATCGGTCGGCAACGGCTCACCGTCCGGCCCTACCATTTGGGTGGAATCTCCCTCGGCCAGCATCTCCTCATCCAGATTCTCATTAAAGGTAGAGAGTTCCTTCTTACGGCGGCGCCAGTGATCTTCCAACGGACGACGTCCCCATTTACGCTGGAACTGTGTCTTTCCTTGCGCTACAGTCTGAGGATTATAGAAATAGAAAGACGCTCCACCGGACGCATTCGGCAAGACAACAGCGTTGGTTTCCGTACCGGGACGGTCGATTCCGGTGCCTTTCGCTTCCTGCTCGGCCAGATAAGCCTCCTTCTCAGCCAAGGCTTTCGCCTCTTCCTCCTCTTTCTTTACCTCCTCAATCTTCTTATCGATAATCGCTAACCGCTCCGCTTCCGGTAATTTAGCCAAGGCTTGCAAACTGTCTTGAAGATGGACCGCTTCTACATGCACAACCAATTCATCCAGAATCGCCGACAATTTAGAAACCCGTTCATAATCCCTGTATTCCTTTTGAATTCCGGCTAAGGCTCCGCTAAAGCAAGGTTGCGCTTTCACGTAATCCCGCATCGTAAAATAGATATCTCCCAGCTTTATCTGGCAGATCGCCTTATCCATTCCATTCAATGTACTCTTATCGATACCGAGTTGATAGTTCTTTATGGCATTCACCGTATCTTCCCGGCTGAGGTATACATTTCCTAAAGCATAGTATACTTGATCCAGATAATCCTTATTCTTTTGGCTTTTCGCCATTTTCTCGAGCATCTTCACCACTTTCAAGTAATTCGTACCCGAGAATACTTCTGTCTGACGGATACGTGAGGCAAATTCCAACTCATACGGAGGATTCGAACGGGCTACCTCACCAAAGGTCTTATAAGCCAAGCCATCTAATTCTTGATCCGCATAGATTTGTCCCAAAAGATACTTCATCCGGGTACGTTGCTTCCGGTTTTTCTCCGCCTTGATAGCGGTCTTCAGATAAGGGATGGCATCCTCGAACTGCCCGTTCTTGATCAAATAATCGGCATACACCGCCGCATATTGCTTCAAAGCGGAAGCAGGAATACCGTTCTTGTTCATCTTATCCAAGATATCCTCGGATTCATAGAACCAACCCATCTCGGAATAACAACGGGCTTGCCACAAACGGGCCTCGGCCACGACCTCCTCGTCCTTCGCGTAATGACGGGCTATATAGGAAAAGGTAGCGGAGGCTTGCAGGAAATCGGCATTGTAGAATTGCGCCTGTCCCATGATCAGCCAACTATTCTTTAAGAAAGGGTTATATTCCTCTTGTTCTTGGATAGCACGTAGTTTGGGATTATTCCGCCAGCCCGGTTTCTTGGCCGGTTTCGCTTTTATGGAGTGTAGTTTAATAGCTTTATTACTTTTCTCGATCGTCCGGTCGAAAGGGCCGCCGGGCTCGGCTTTGTCTTTAGGCTGGGCGCTAATCGGATACATATAGATCCTGTCGGAATAGTTCTCTTTATATCCGTCCTGTTGGCTTTTCAGTGCCTCGTCAAACGCTTGTTTTCCATTGAAATAAATATTATAACGGGTCGTAAAGGCATGATAAAAACGGCTCGCTTTCGTGTTCTTCTTCGTGCTGCACGACCAAAGCAAGAGTACCGTTAATAACGCCACTATGTAATAAAACCCTTTTTTCATTCTTTAATTAACGCCGTAACAACGGTTTTATTGCTTTCAAGGCCAAAAAGAGGACCACCAAAAACAAGATGATAAACGCACCAGAAGGCACGTTCAGGAAATAAGAAAGAACCAGTCCGGACACGCAACCCAGAAAGCCGATCGCGATACTTCCCCATATGATCTTCTTGAAGTCGGAAGTAAACAAGTTCACCGTTATTTGAGGCAAGGTCAGCAAACTCATCAATAGCATAATCCCTACCAACCGGATCGAAAGAACAATTGTCATGGCGATAAAGCACATCATCGTATACTCGATCCATTTTACCGGCAGGCCTTGCGTGACAGCGAAGTCACGATCGAACGCCACGTAAACAATCTCACGGAGGAAAAGGGAGAATATGAGTATCAACAATACCACCAACCCTAAAATCCATAAGATATCGGCCGTAGAGATCGTTAATATATTACCAAATAAATAAGCGGATAGATTCGGGGCGTACCCCGGGGTAAGAAAGATGAAGATCACTCCCAAAGCCATACCCAGCGACCATACGCCCGCTATAGCGGAATCCTCCCTTACGTTTTGCGTCTTGCTCGCCCACTCCACGCCAAAAGCGGAGAGGATGGAGAACAGCATCGCCATCAAGATCGGATTTGTTCCCAGATAAAAACCCAAGCCCAAACCACCGAACGAAGCATGCGTGATCCCTCCGCTGATAAATACCAACCGGCGGGATACGATGTAAGTCCCGACAATCCCACAAGCGATAGCGGTTAGCAAGCTCCCGATCAAGGCATTCTGAAAAAAGGCATATTGCAATAAATCCATATGATTCGTTTCCTAAATTAATGAGTACGGCGTTCGCCAATGATCAAGAATGCCTCATCCTTCAAGGCATCCGGCAAATTGATCCCCCGCAATTGCAGGCTACGGAGCCAACCGGCCACCTCCACTTCCCGGAGGGTATAAAGCACTTCACTAAACTCCTCAACGGCTTCCTCATCGTAAGCGTCCGCTTCCACTCCTTGGAACCGATCCAGTTCCTCATCGTTATAATATTCGATTTTCTTGCTGACGGCGGCTAATAAACTATCCCGCTCGCAAGTCTCATGTTGTCCGCAGCAAACCTCCGGAATCTCCTGTGCCTCGGGGATCTCCGAGATCTCCCCCCGTTCCAGCATCTTCTGAAGTTTCTTATTCCGGAAATACCCGGCGATAGCGGCTACGACACCCAGACCTATAAGACTTATGACAATGTACCACATAATTCAATTGAAAGTTGAGAATTGAAAACTGAAAATTAAAGGGCTGATTCCCTAATAGAGAAACCAGCGGCCTTAAGATCTTCCCAATAATGGGGATAACTCTTGCTGACCACTTGCGGGTGGGCGATCTCTATCCCCTCGGGACGTACCAAAGCGGCGGGAGCGAATGACAAAGCCATCCGATGATCCTCGTAAGTGGCGATTACCGGATGCGACTCCGGTTCCCTGCGTTCACCGTTCCACTCCAAGATGCTATCATTGCGATCCGTCAACACATAACCTAATTTACGAAGCTCTGTCTTCAATGCCTCGATCCGATCCGTCTCCTTGATCTTCAATGATTGAAGTCCCGTAAAGCGGAAAGGGATATTTAATAACACGCAAGTCACCACAAAGGTTTGAGCCAAATCCGGTTCATTCACGAAGTTATAAACCAACTTCTCACAGATATTTCCAGTATGCTTTAACACTACTCCACGTTTCGTATAAGTAGTGCCCACTCCCAATTGAGCGAACAACTTCGCTCCGGCGGCATCTCCCTGCAAGCTATTCTTGAATAAACCTAACAATTCGATCTCAGCATTTTTCGATAACGCCATGATCTCATACCAATAAGAAGCGGCACTCCAATCGGATTCCACCGTAAAACGAATCGGCTTATACTCTTGGGGAAGTACTTTGATCGTATTCTCCGTCCAAGAGGCTCTCACTCCATATTGCTCCATCAATTGCAAGGTGATATGGATATAGGGCCTAGAGATAATAGCGCCCTCCAAATGCAACGTAACCCCATTTTCTGTTAACGGGGCGATCATCAAGATAGCGGATATATATTGAGAGCTAACATTTCCCGGTAGCGAGATCTCTCCGCCTTGCAAGGCGCTTCCGAAAATACGCAAAGGGGGATAACCCTCCTTCTCCATGTACTCGATCCGGGCGCCTAAAGCGTTCAGCGCATCCACCAACACCTTGATCGGACGGTTCTTCATGCGTTCGGTTCCCGTAATCGTCCATTCGCCCACCACCTTCGAGAGGAAAGCAGTAAGGAAACGCATCGTCGTACCCGCCGCACCCACATTAAAATCCCGATCGTTCGAGTTTAATGCCTTTACCATCAAATTTGTATCATCGCAATCGGATAAGTTCTCCACATCGTATGCGCTATAACTTAGCGCATTCAAGATCAATGCCCTGTTACTGATACTTTTAGAAGCGGGAAGCTTTACGGTAGTCCGGATAGCGGAACCCGGAGCATCTATCTGATAATTCATCGCTTTCGTATATTCAAGATTCAAGAAGCAAAAGTACGAAAATTAGCGTACATATGGAGTATAACAGCGGGAAACTTTCTTTATGCTTCTTTTCGAATGCGAATCGTGACAAGGCATTCGTTTGAATCGCCCCAACC
Organism: Parabacteroides sp. AF21-43; assembly: GCF_003635435.1. NCBI lineage: Bacteria > Pseudomonadati > Bacteroidota > Bacteroidia > Bacteroidales > Tannerellaceae > Parabacteroides > Parabacteroides sp. AF21-43. The sequence continues at coordinate 36,647 of NZ_QTMG01000019.1, forward strand.
AGTAGACGTGAGGGGCTATAAAACGCCCTTTTAAGTGAGAGTATTCCCGTTTTTAAGCACGAAAGGCGACAAAAGCCTACACGTATAGTCGCGTTGGGCGACGCCAATACTGCCGTTAGGCATTATAAACAGTCACGAATAGGGTTGTCAGTAGTCGTGAATAGGCATCGTAACCCGGTTAGAACCCAGTCGTAACCCTATCGGATAGCCCGAAGAAGTCAATGGATATGAATTAAGATGAATTATTTTCGCTAGAATGAAAGGCGGTTTTTCGGTATTGTATTATCAATGAACGAATTATTGTTTTTTTCTTGCGTATTTGGCAACGAGTCGTACATAGTCCCGGAAAAATCGGTTCTCCGGGACTTCAGTTTACAAAATGTCAGAATGTCAAATCGCCAAACGGTCTTATCACAAGGCCTTCATCTTCAAGAAATGCTTCCAGAAAAAGAGGATCTGGTAATCAATAGAATTATTCCAGTATTGTGAATCATGATTACCCGGGCGAGTGATAAAGTCGTGGTCGATGCCTTGTTTTAATAACGCCTCGTGGTAGTTCTTATTCACCTCCAAAAAGAAATCGCTGTCACCGCAATCGAAGATCAAAGCGATCTGGTCTTTCCTCAAGGTTGGAACCAAATTGATAACCGTGTACTTCTCCCAGTTTTCCGGATATTTTGCCTTCTCACCTATTTGTACGCTCATCTCCCAGTTTTTCGGGAAAGGGCGGATATCCACGCCACCGCTAGTACTTCCCGCAGCGGAGAAAACATCGCTATGACGAAGGCCATTCCACATAGCGCCATGTCCACCCATGCTCAAGCCGGTAATAGCACGTCCCTTACGATCGGCCACTGTCTTATAATGGGAATCCACGTATTTCACCAACTCATCCGAGATGAAAGTCTCATACCGTACATCAGCGTTCAAAGGGCTATCCCAATACCACGTATTCTTACCATCCGGGCATACGAAAAAGATACCCTTCTCATCAGCGATCTTAGATAGATCCGGCTTGATACCGACCCATGTACGAGCGTTACCGCCATAGCCATGTAACAAATAAATCACCGGACACGCTTTCGTCGCAGCCACATCCGGACTTACCACGACTACCTCTATACTTTTATTCATCGAAGGACTTTTCACTAGCAAAGTATCTACCTTCGCCGCCTGTAAACCGAGCGGAAGCAAACAAACCAACGCTACCGCTACCTTTTTCATCCAATTCATATCAGTGAACATTAATGATTAATTCCCCGTAGCCTTGTTTTCAAGGAACTACGGGGACAAATATACAGATTTTACAGCCAAAAACTTATTTACTTAACGAGAAAGGACGATCCTCTTTCGCGGTTCCTCTCGTCTTCTCCGGTTGATTGCCCATTTGAAGCTCCAGCACGCCCCCATTCACGATATCGCTGTAATGGATATAATTACGTGTATGTCTCTTCCCGTTCAAGGTAGCGTTTTGGATATATACGTTATCCTTACTATTCCCTTTCGCCTCGATCACGAACTTCTTGCCATCCTCCATCGTAATCGTAGCTTTCCGGAATTTCGGGCTACCCAATACATACTCATCCGTCCCCGGGCAAACACTGTAGATTCCCAACGCGCTCAATACGTACCAAGAAGACATACCGCCTTGATCCTCATCACCCGGATAACCATTTTCCGAGCTATTATATAACCGATCCATCACCTGACGAATCCAATATTGCGTCTTCCAAGGCTGGCCTGCGTAACTATACAAGTAAATCATATGCTGGATCGGTTGATTACCTTGGGCGTACTGTCCCATCTTCGCCAATTCCATCTCCAGCATCTCATGAATTTTCGTTCCGTATGTTCCATATTTCACGATACCGGGTAAAGCGAAAACAGAGTCGATCTTCGCCACGAAACGCTCATCACCTCCTGTCAAATCGATCAACCCTTGGACATCATGGAAAACCGACCAATTGTAATGCCAAGCATTCCCCTCGCAATAAGGACCGCCCCATTCGAAAGCATCGAAATCCGCCCAACTACCATCCAATTTACGACCTCTCATAAAACCGACAGATGGATCGTACACATTCTTGTAATTATAAATCTGGCGGGCAAAGACCTCCTCATAAAACTTATTCCCAGTCATTTTCGCCAACTGATACGCACAAAAGTCATCATAGCAATATTCCAACGTCTGTGCCGTAGATCCCATGGATTCCGGATAAGGTATATATCCCAACTGATAATAATCCTTCCAACGAACCCGTCCGTTGGCACCGCCCCAAGGTCCCTTATTCATCGCCTCATGCGCATACGCTTTCAAGGCTTTCTCCGGATCGAAAGTGCGGATACCCTTCACCCAAGCATCCGTCAATAAAGAGATCGAGTGATTCCCTACCATCCCGCCGGTCTCACTCGGGAACGACCAAGAAGGTAACCATCCACATTGCTCCTGAGCGTCTAGCAAGGCTTGCATATATTGCCCCTGCATCGTAGGGTGCAAGATATTGGTCAGCGGGAACTGGGAACGGAAAGTGTCCCAAAAACCATTATCGGTAAACATATATCCATCATGAATCTTCTCATCGTACGGACTATAGTAGTAAGGAGAACCATCCTCTTTCTCCTCATAAAACTTATGGGAAAACAAATTGGCACGGAACATGCAGGAGTAGAAGGTTTTCATATCCTCCTCGGTTCCACCTTCCACCAACACACGATTCAATAGCTGGTTCCATACATCAGCAGCCGCTTGCTTCGTCACTTCTACCGATGAGTGCTTACCTAGCTCACGAGTCATCGTAACCTCCGCTTGCTCCGGACTGATATAAGAGGTAGAGACCTTGGCCTGTACCTTAGAGCCTTTCGCAAATTGTACATAGGCACCGATACCTTCCCCTTCCCGGCTCAAATTATTCTTCTGGATCGTATTCTTACGATTCTCCCATGTACCATAGCTAACGAAAGGTTTATCAAATTGAATGATAAAATAATTCTTATGTGTCTTCGGAGAGAAAGCCCCATTGTGTACATAGCCGGTGATCCGGTGGTTCGCTACATCGATTTGTACCTGACTGGTTTTCGTATAGCCATCCAGTACGAGAAAAGCGTCTCCCTTCGCGGGAAAGGAAAAACGGAAATGAGCGGAACGGGTAGTTGGCGAGAACTCCGTGGTAATACCATTCTCCAACGTAACCTTATAATAATGAGGCTTGGCAATTTCTTTATCATGAGAGAACGGAGTCGCCCGTTTGGACTCATCAACAACCAATTCCGATACAGGCATCAAAGAAAATACCCCGTAATCTCCCACCCAAGGGCTACATTGATGCGTCGGTTGGAAACCCCGGATCGTAGTGGCCGAGTATTGGTATTTCCAACCATCACCATTCTTCCCGGTCTGTGGAGACCAGCTATTCATGGGATAGGGAACCGCCGTAGTCGGGTAGGTATTTCCCCAACTCAATTCGTAAGTCGAGTTTGTTCCTTGCAAAGTATTTACGTATTGTACCAAGTCTTTCTCCGCAAAAACAGGGAAAGAGAGGGTTAAACAGAGGGCTAAAGCCGCCCCCTGTTTATAAAAAGTATTGAGTTTCATGTTATTTTATTTACTGATTAATTATTCACGCCCCAATTTGTATTCGGCTCGGGGCCCATCTCCAATTCTAGTACGCCACCTTTCATGATATCCCTATAATCAAGATAGCATCTCGTATAATCCGTCCCGTTTAATTTAGCGGATTGGATATAGGTGTTTTCCGGGGTATTTCGGTTGGCTCGTATGATAAATGTATTCCCTTCGCCAACCTGAATCTCGGTCTTCTCAAAAACCGGGCTGGATATCTCATAGCGAGTATCTCCCGGACAAACCGGATACAAACCACATGCCGCCAATACATACCAAGCGGACATCTGACCGACATCCTCGTTTCCAACCAAGCCTTCTACCTTATTCTTATACGCCTTATCGCAAATGAAACGAGACCATTTCTGGGTTTTCCACGGCTGTCCCAAATGATTGTACAAGAAAGGCACATGATGAACCGGCTCGTTCGCATGATTGTAATAAGCGTTCCACAGGAAATCCGTAGGTGTCTTGTCGAACATCGTATCCAGATCGGCAATCACCCGTTCCGTTCCTCCCATCAGTTCCACCATACCCGGAATATCGTGAGGCACGAACCAGCCCTGTTGCAACTCATTGCATTCCATACAGCCGTACCATTCCTTCAGCTTACCCTCTTCCGGCCAAGCCTCAAACCGGCCATTCGCTTCTCTCGGGCGGAAGCTATGTTTCTCCGCATCATATAAATTCCGGTAAGACTGAGCCAACTTCGCATAATAAACCGCATCCTCCTGTTTTCCTAATGATTTCGCCAACTGAGACATACACCATTCCGTATACGCATACTCCAAGGTTTTGGAGATACTCTGCGGATTCGGGGTATAGCCCAACTCCGCATTCCCGAACATTCTCGAAGTTTTATCCGCATACCGATAAGCCTTTTCCATATCCAAGCTACAAATACCTTTCGCATAGGCATCCGCCAAGACCGATATAGCCGGATTTCCTAACATACAACCGCTATAGGCGTTCAACAACTCCCAGCGCTCATAGTACTCACGACCACTCTCCTCCGCCATCGTTGTCAATGACTTCAACAAATCGCTGACCAATACCGGATTAATAATCGTTTGCAAAGGCATCTGACTACGGAACACGTCCCAACCGCTAAAGATCGTACGTTTCGTAAACGTATCAGACCTATGCGCTTTTCCATCCGCACCCATATATTGGCCATCCACATCCGTGTAAATCCTCGGATCGATCATTGTATGATACAAGGAGGTATAGAAGATCACCTTCTGCTCATCCGTCCCACCGCTGACATCCATCTTAGCCAAAGCCGTATCCCATAACGAACGGGCACGAGAACGTACCGCATCAAAATCCCAATCCTTGATCTCCGCTTTCAAGTTCTTTTCCGCACCCTCCAAGCTTACAAAGGAAATACCAGCCTTGAAAAGAACCTCCTCATTCGCCTCGGTCTCAAACTCCGTAAAGAACCCGAGGTGCTCACCCTCATATGCCTTTGGTCTCTCCGAAATCTTCGCGTTCGCTGTCAATGTCTGGAAAGCCGGGCTCTCCACGAATTCCCGATGCCGATCCTGCCCTGCCGGGATATCCACGCTCCATACACCATAATCTTTCAACGGTTTGGAGAACTGCGCATAAAAATACACGGTATACCGGGAAGAACCCTCACCATTCCCCCAGCCTCCGCCTTCCGGCGTACATTCCATTCGTCCGGCGATCGTATGGTCATCTATCACTTGAACCGCCTGATACGTAGAAGTACCTCCTACACGACGGGCTAAGTCCAACTGGATGCGGGACTGCTTATTCTCGGGGAAAACGAATCTCAGCATACCGCTATGAGGAGCCGCTGTCGCCTCCGCTTGTATCTGGTAATCGCTTAGCAATACCTTATAATATCCAGCCTTGGCCTCCTCGGAAGATTTATCATACCGGGAACGATACCCGGTTACGCCCCCCTCTTTTCCTGAGTTCGTGCGCAGATCGCCCACGGTAGGCATTACCAATAAATTACCCAGATCACCATACCAGCCGATACCACTCATCTGCGTAAAGGCGAATCCCTCGATCGTCTCATGCTCGTAGCTATATCCGGAACCATTGTCGCCCCCCGTAATCGTATTCGGACTTACCTGTACCATACCGAAAGGGGTAGTCGCACCGGGGAAGGTCTTCCCCAAGCCATGGTAAGCACCGGCCGCCTCCGTATTCGTACTCGCCCCGATAAAGGGATTTACATAATCAGAGAAATGAACCTCCTCGATAGTCCGGGTCGGACCGGAACAGGCAGTTCCCACCAACGCAAGCGATAACGCCGTGGTCGTTATCCATCTTAAATTTCTTACTAGTCGTATCATTTTTTATAAGTTCTATTCTACGTACCTTCGGTTGGGCGATCTGATACATACGATCCACCAACATATCGATTTGTTGGCTCCAAGCCTCCCGGATCTCCGGATACATCATCTTGGAGTAGTTATCCAGATGGCCGGCTAAGAAGATATTCGTATGAAGGTTCGCCCTTAACGTATCCATAGCGGCGATATTATCCTGAAATAACATGCCCTTCCGCTTCAAGATATAAAATTCCGTCCACGCATATTCCCGGAAACGTTTCTCGATATTCCAACGTTCCTCATTCAAATGCATGACCCGAACGGCCTGCTGATATTGCGGTGTGTTCGTTAACGCCGCTAAGTTAATACCTTTTGCCAAATCCTCGGCCGAAAACGTAGAAATTGAATCCCCGTCTATCTCCAACCTATACGAACCTTTCAATCCATCCACCCGCAATACCTCTTGATTAAGATCCTCCATAATCGGAGCGTACAAGGTCGCCTCATATTGCGTATGCTTCTTCTCCCAACCCCGAGAGATCGTATCCATCGGATAAGGTAAAGACTTCGCTAAATAGGTAAAAGAGATCGTACCCTTGTCTGATACTTTCAATTCATTCACGAAACAATTCTCGTTCGCCAACACCATACGTCGGGAAGCATCGATATCAACTTTGGCGACCGGTTTACCCGCCAATCCCTGAGACTTCAAGAAGAAATAGGCCATCAACATATTACCGTGGTTATCCGGATGAATCCGATCTCCTTGCATTAAGGTAAACCGCGGATCTTTCGCTTGTTGTACCCTGTTCACCTCCAATACCGGGTTGTGGAAATCCACGAACGCCCAGTCATTCTTCACGGCCGCCTCTCTTTGCAGACGGATGATTTTCTGGATCGTAGCGTTCTTTCCAAGAAAAGGCTTATTTTTCTCATTTTGCCAAGTCTCGTCGTACGGCGTGCCAGCGATCATGATCACCCTTGTATCTTTGTGAGATTTCATGATCTTCTGCATCGCCTGAAAGGTCGTATCTACCCGATACATTTGCCGCTCCACGAAAGCCGTAGGATTATCGTCGTTATATTCGAAATAACCACTATCGTTCATACCGAAAGTAGCCGTAACCACCGTCGGATTTTTACCATATACATCCTCCTCGATCCGTTCCAACATATCCCAAGAACTGTCACCACCGGTACCGGCGCTATACATCCGCATCCGCATATCCGGGAAATGAGTGATATAGTACAACCATATATAAGAATGATAATGTCCGCCCTCTGTTATGCTATTGCCTAAAAAAACAACCCGGTCACCCCTTTGAAAAGGGGAAGGAGTTTTCTGCGCATTGCCACACACAAACACAGAAAGCATACACGCCAAACTAAAAAGCCATCGATTAGTTCTCATCTTATTTACTTTTGGACACTTAGAAGTTCAATTGTTTATCCGATACGGCCACAGCCACGAATGAATCAGCACAGCCATAATACAGATACCATTTATTCCGGTAATAGACCAGACCTTCCACGAATACGGTACCCGCAGGGTATTGACCGCTTTTTTCAAAATCATCCGTCGGTTGCAAGAAAGGCTTATCCAAACGACCGATCAATTTTGTCGGGTTATTTACATCGAACAATGCTTGTCCGGCACAATAAGAGTTCGCAGGATAAGCGGTATCCCCTTTTTCTCCCGGTTCGTTTTTACCATTATACAACAGAACGATGCCATCCTTTGTCAAGATAGCGGGAGGTCCACATTCGGTCAACTGACTATCGAAATAGCCGGAACGGGGAGAGAACAATTTAAGCAACTCACCATTCTCGTCCAACAGTGGGTCCCAATCTGTTAAATTATCGGAGGTAGCCGCATATACATTCTTCTCCCCCCAGTACATGAAATACTTGCCATTCACTTTCGCAATGACCTGCTTATCTCCCTTTAAAGTCGTGACTAGCGATGCGGATTTAGTCGCCTCATCCTTGAATTTGCCATTATAGGCTTTCTCAAAAGCCGGACCGAACTTCGTCCAGTGTTTCAAATCCTTTGAGGTCGCCACCGCCAGACGAGGCACCTTGCGGTTCCATTGCGTATATAGCAAGACATACGTACCATCCTCGGTCATAGCGATACGAGGATCTTCCGTACCTCCGGGACATTCGTTCTCCGCTTGATTATCTTTAGCCGGATAAAAAGCAGGCTTCGTATCCCTCTCGAAATGGATACCGTCAGTAGAGGTCGCATATCCCAAACGGGAAGTCCGGGAACCGATTCCCTGAGCGGAGTTATCTTCCGCACGGTACATCACCACGATCTTCCCATCATAAATCGTAGCCGCCGGATTAAATGTGTCACTCTCCTCCCATGCTACAGAATCTTCCCGCATCGGGCAATAAAACTTAGTTGGTAACGGCTTAATTACCGGATTCACTCCTGTCGGACGCTCAAACCCGTCCAAGCACCAAGCTGTTTCCGATATAGTTTCCGATACAGCTTCCGCCGTCTGGTCTTTCTTTTGAGAGCCGCAAGCTACGGTAACCAATCCCAATAAGCCGAAAGTAGAGACTAATAATGTTTCTTTAATCATGTTATTCGTAGTATTAAGTTATATTTATTTTCCATATGAAGGGGGAGCTATCCGAGTTCCCCACGTCTTATCCGGCTTCCCGGATAATTTATATTCCAAGGTCGCCCCCCGATATAAATCCGACCAATCAATCCAAGTGCCTTCCATCTTCTTTCCATCAAGACTTAAGGAATGGATATACTCTTTTTTCTCATCACCCCCTTTGATAATCACGTCTCCCTCGGGCAAATGTAAAACAATCTTACGGAATACCGGACTATTCACAGAGAAACCTCCCACTCCGGGAATCTCTGGAAACAAACCGATACTGGCAAAGACATACCATGCTCCCATCGATCCTAAATCGTCGTTGCCCGGCAAACCGTTCACACGGCTACTATATTGTTCGTTCAGTATACGCCGGATCACTTGTTGCGCCTTATAAGGAGCCCCCGCCCAATTATAAATCCAAGGGATTTGGAAACTAGGCTCGTTACCGGAGGCGAACCATTCATCTCCATAACTAGCGTCCAAACGTCGGAACATCTCATCCAAACGCTTCTCCGCCGCTTCCTTTCCTCCTATACTATCGATCAACCCTTGCAAATCATAAGGTACCATCCAGAAATAATTCTTATATGTCGATTCCCGCCAATCCGCGTCATAACGTTTCCACGAGCCATCCTCGTTTCGGGACTGCAACCAACCGGTCTCCTTATTAAAAAGATTCTTCCAGTTCATCGCCCGTTGCGTATACCAATTACAAACCGGCTCATCATTGCAGGCTTGCAAGGCGAAACGGCCAATCGCAAAATCAGAAGATGTATATTCCAGTAAGATCGAAGCGTCGTAATACCCTTTCTCCAAATACTGTTCCAAGCCCGGTCGAGTCAAAACACCTTGGGAATTAGCCCCCGGCACTTCTGCTCCATAACGCATAGTCCGCAGTAAAGTTCGAGGATCATAGTTGCGAGCTCCAAACGCATACGCATTGGCTACAAGAATCGGAGTCGGGTCCCCCTGCATAACACCTGTCTCTATATTCGCCAGTACCCAACGAGGGAAGCCACCACCGGATTGCTCGGCAAATAAGTAATGAGACATAACGATATCCGAGGTCTCCTCGGGAGCTAGCATAGCGATCAAAGCAGTCTGCGTACGATACGTATCCCAATTACTGAAAGAGGTATAGAATTTTCGGGCTGTCTTATGCACTTGGCTATCCGCCCCCATATATTCCCCATTCACGTCGCTACAAACATTCGGATGGATTAATGAACGATATAGATGCGTATAGAATTGTATCTGGCGATCCTCGTTATCTCCCTCTACCTCTATCTTCCCGAGGTATTCATTCCATTTATCCTGCGTCGCCTGACGGACCGCAGAGAAGTCCCAAGCGGGATTCTCAACCCTCAAATTCTCACGGGCATTCTCCACCGAGACATAAGAAACACCGATCTTATACTGCACCGCCTGATTCCCCTCTTTCAACGGAAAAGTAAAATACACCCCCGAGTGACTGCCTTCCGCAAACGTATGATTCGCATGTAGTCGCTCCTCCTTCCATGTACCAAAACTCTCCGCGTCCGCATCGAACTCAGCCACAAAGTAAACCTTATAGGGAGTTGGGATTCCACAGAAAGCACCACCCTCCGCATATCCCTCGCAACTATGAGGACCCGTAATCTTAATAGCGGCTACTTGGATAGGGGTAGCGGCTACTCCTCCTCCGATAATCACGGTACCCTGCTTTTCCTTGGAAGAAAACGTATAACGAGCCATACCCGTACGTTCCGTAACGGTTAATTCCGCACGTATAGAATGATCTACGGTCGCTGCGTAATAACCGGCCGTTCCGATCTCCTTGCCGACCGGAGTCTGCATATTCAAGATACTATCCGGAGAAACCCGTAAAGCTCCGGCAACCGGAAGCGTAGGGAAATTTCCCATATGATCGCATCCCGCACCACTCAATTGATTGATAACAAAGCCTAGTTGTTTCGTGAAATAAGTCGGGGTAAACTGTACCATACCGAAGGGATAGGTAGCCCCCGGATACAAATATCCGGAAGCCCACCCATTACCTTGAGTCCCTATCAGGGTATTGGTCTTAGAAACGAGATTTGACGCATTTACCAAACCTCCACACAACAAGAAAACATAGCTAACCACACATATTCGCCTTAAAAGCTGTTTACATTTAAACATGGTAATAGATCCTTTTTATTATTTAGCCTTTTATACTATATACCCTTCAATAGAATAAAACACTTACGGCGTAATAATTAAAAAACAGCTATTAACATAAGTCAACAAAAAGGGAATCATATGATTCCTATTCCGCAAACAGCGATAGGGTGTGTTTTCCACTTTCCAACAAGATCGAACCCGCCGATATTTCTACATTATTCCCATCTAACACACAATTCGATACGTTAAATGGAGCGATAAAGGTCGCCGTACTATTCGCTGGTATCTCCAGATCAAGGGAAAGCGATCGGTTCTCCATTGTCCAAGACACACATGCCGTACCGTAAGGGGTCTCTCTCGCCACCCTCGCCCACGTCACGCCATCCGGCACTTGCGGTTTGATAAAGAAATGTTTATAGCCCGGCCTATCCTCATCCGGCAAGATCCCTCCGATCGCCTGACAGAACCAAGCGCCAATGCCATTGAAACAATTATGAACCTTACTACGTTCTCCCGACCAGTATTCCCAAGTCGTAGAAGCCCCTTGATCGATCATATATAGATATCCCGGTTGCTCTCTCTTTTTCAGCATGGAATAGAGAAAATCAGCCTCTCCGTTCTTTATCGCCCAATCGGTCAAGATCGTAACACCCACCAAACCGGAACCGATATGGCCCTTACAATTCTCCAAAGTCTCTCGATATAAACCTTCCTTTACCTCGGGCATATGCTGTTCATCTGTCACGCCGACCAACATCGGATAAATCCGATCGATCTGGGAGCCTGTAGCGTACTGTTTCTTCTCCGGATCATAGAAAGTCTTCTGGATAAGCTCGTTCAATCGTTGGCAACGCTCTTTATACTTAGCGGCATCCTCCACTTTCCCCAATACCTTCGCGATCTTCTCCATCGTAGTGAGGCAATCGCTTATAAAGCAGTTGCTAACCAGATCTACCGATGACTGCGCCGTATAATCGACACCCGCCGGAGCCAACCAATCCCCTAAATACCATGCCCGATAATCCGTATCTGGCCAACGTTTCAGCAACCCATCGACCGTATACGCATCCACATAACGCAACCAATGTCGCATAACCGGATAATATCGCTCGATCAGACGGCTATCCCCATAATTCAAATAAGTCTGCCACGATCCCGTGATAATAAAGCCACACCAATACGGACCACCTCCCGCCGGGTATGGATTCGGTACGCAATGCGGCATACCCCCATCCTCACGGATGCAATCCTGCCACATCTGCATCCAGTTCATATACACGGAAGAGCCCTCATACAATGTCTGGAAACTCTTACAAGAGGCATTTCCATCCCCACCGTATCCCATACGCTCATAATGCGGGCAGTCTACGATATAACCACTGAAAGCTAGGTTCTTGAAAGTATATTTGATCATCGCGTAGATAGCATTCAAGTCCGGATCCGAGCACTCGAAGGACGAGGCATCCTTATAATCCGTATGAATCAGATAGCCGGTCACCTCCTCGGGGGCTTTCGCCAAACCGGATATCCTTATATATTGAAACGCATGATGGTTAAATTTATTCCGGAATACCTCTTTGCCTTGTCCGGAACCGATATACCAATCCTCATACTGTCCGTTCTCCTCTTGTGGCTTGAAATCTTCGTTTTCATTTAACCAATCCGTATATTCCATACGGACCCGGTGACCTTCCGGTAATTTTGGGAAACTCAGCTCAACCCAACCATTTAACGCCTTTCCCATATTTACGAGCCAAATACTGTCCCCTATCTGCTTGATTTCCTTGGGACGGATGATCTCTTGTATTCGATTAGGTTCACACATCTGGGGACTTACCTCTATCCCGGGTACCTCCACCTCCAATACCGGCGTCCAATCCAGTTTGTCAAGCGTAGCCGTTGTCAAATCCGGCAACGCCTTCCGCCCATCCACACATTCACCCCCGAATTGATGGGGATACCAAGTACCGGTACCAGTCTCACCATACATACTTCCCCGGCCTTCCCAAGAGCTATCTGTAACAAGTAACGTACTTGTAGTGCCATTTCTTTGAATCTCGTCCAATTGCAGTTTAACCAACGGCCCATCATGAACGGCATTAAAAGTAGCTTTTCTGTACCAACCACGGCCCAACCAGACCCATAAGTCGTTTATTCCCTGCTTTGCGTACGGCGTAAGATCGTACGTCACCGATAATGATCTTTTGTTTAATTGAGATACCGCAGGCGAGAGAACATCTTCTGATACCTTCCTCCCATTTAAATAGATCTCATGATACCCTAAGGAGTTTACATGAAGGAGTAATGTGGCATCACTATCTTGAAGCTCGAACTTTTTCCTTAACATCGGGTTCCTCTCATCCGGCATCCCTATATATTTCCCTTGCCATTCCGCTTTATCCAAAAGCCCGATCCCAAAGCGATTGATTGGACTCCAATCCGAGGATTCCCCCTTATCGCCCCATACCCGGACTTTCCAATAGGCCAGCACACTAGATCGCAACTCTTTTCCTCGATAAGGGACCATCACGGAAGCGGACGATTCCACCTTACCTGAATTCCATAGATCGGCTTTGCCTTGAGCCAGCAAGGAACTATCCGTGGCTACTTGTATCTCAAAATACGCTTGCCGCATAGTTTGCCCGTCTGTCTCGATTTTCCAGCTAAAATGGGGATGGGTATTGTCGATCGCGACCGGATTCTCCAAGTTCTCACAACGAAGATCTTTTAAGAGGATCCTCCGTCCGGATTCACAGCCCGACATCAGTAACAATAGGGTCACAAAGTAGATAGATATACATTTCATGATAAATAAATTGAGATTACGCATGAATATACTTTCTAATGGCTTACGATACTTATATCCCCGGTAAATATTAAGATTTATTAAACAAGAAAGGCGAGCCACTCGCAAATGACTCGCCTTCCTATGATTCCTCAAGAATGGCTAGAAGCGGATCTTGTAGGATTGGTTGCCAATATAAATTATATAAGACCCTTGTGGAATACTCGTGATAGTCTCGCCTACAGGCAAAGATAAGTTCCTATACAAACGCCCTTCGAATGTAACGATACAAGCTGTGTCCATAACAGGAGTCTGGATATGCAATCGCCCATTCTCTCCCCATACTCGCAAGCCATTGGGATCTACCTCTGCGTTATCAGTAGGATTATCTTTCACGATGCCTGTTACGGTAACAACGATATTACTCGTTACTTTCTCAATCACATAACGGCCGCTTGATACCGGACCAAGTACTGAGCCATTCGCTTTCACTGTCAGTTGAGGCGCACTGTAGCCGTCCTTCAAAGTCAGCGTGAACGCAAAACTCTTGCCGGATTCTACATTCGTGGAAGACTCCGCAATCAAGGTAGCGCCCTCTACAACCGGCAATGTCACCATGTAGGTGGTCGGGGTTGGCTCCGGTTCTGGTTCCGGATCCGGAATCCTATTACCTGCCGCCGTAATCACCAAGGTAGCCGTGATCTTCTCCAATGCGAAAGCACCCGTGCCAGAATTGTATGTATAATCCGTAGACGCTAGCGTATTCTCTCCCATCTTCACAGTAATGGATGTCGGGAGCGTATAGCCGGAGGCTGCTTTCAGCGTAAGTTCCACTTTGGAATCCTTAGCCAAAGGCTCGAAAGAAGCCGGATCGGAAGTGAGGTTAACAAGATTCGGGATTACCTCAAAGAAGCCCTCTTGTACACCTTTCGCCTCAATAACGATCTCGCCATCCACATTCTCAATCTCGATTATTCCCGTCGTATTGTCATACGTATAGTACTCAGAACCTGCTGCCCTAAGCAAATTCTTTTGCTTCAACAAACGACCATTCATCATCACCTTTATGACATAAGGGAATTTGTATCCCGTAGCTGGTGCTAATTCACATTTGAATGGCTCTCCTTCTTTCACAGTCTCTCCGGAAGTCTTAATCTCTATGTTCTCGGTCTGTTCTTTCACTTGGAAGATCTCCGCACCAGAAGCTTTAATGGAAACCTCAGCGGTTACGTTCTTTATTTCTATCTCCCCGGTCTTCGGATCATAGGAATAACCGGAACCAGCAGCCAGCACTTTACCACCCATCATCACCTCGATCGTGGAAGGAAGCCCGTACTGTGGGGTCACTACAGACAACTTACCGGTCAGGGTCTCACCATGTTTAATCTTCTTGCCTTGCGAGATATCAGAAGTCAAGTCTTTTAACGTAAGGGCTACCGCATAGCTCTTCTGTACGCCTTGCGCCGTGATCGCTAACTCACCGGTTACTTTCTTCAAAGAGATTTTTCCCGTAGCGGCATCATAGGTATAATCAGTTACGTCTACCAATGTTTTACCACCCATCGTTACCGTGATCTCAGTTGGAAGTGTATAACCCTCATTTGCGGAAAGTACACAAGCGAAGGCTTCACCAAATTGAACTTTAGTGTCCGACTTGATATCGGAAGTTATATTTGCCAATGTAGCGGTAACTGAATAGCTCTTTTTCACACCTTGTGCGGTAATGGAGAGCTTCCCTGTAATCTTCGCCAAAGAGAAAGCTCCTGTGGAAGTGTTATAGGTATAATCCGTACCGGCAACCAAGGTCTTATCACCCATCTTCACCGTGATCGTGGTTGGAAGTATATGACCTTCAGCCGCCTTCAAGGTCAATTCAACTTTGCCATTAACTAATACCGGATCAAAAGAAGCAGGTTCGGAAGTAACTCCAGCCAAATTGAGTATCACCTCATAATGGCGATCATCAATACCGGAAGCTTTCACGGTCAAGTCACCGGAAACTGCCTTGATCACGACTTTACCCGTTTTAGCGTCGTAGGTGAACTCTTCCGCTGTCAATGCGTCATTGCCCTTCAAGATACTGATCGCATCCGGAAGCTTGTAGTTCGTAGCGGCTTTCAAGGTGAAAGTGAACGATTCGCCTTCCTTCACGGTCGTAGCCGAGGTAATGGCCGGCGTGGAGGTTAGGTTCTTCAATTCTGCCGTTATCTTATAAACGGATGGTTCAGACACTCCTTCAGCGGTAATGGCTACCTCACCTCTCACATTCAATATCTCTACTTTGCCTGTCTTGGCATCGTAGGTATATCCCTTTCCTGCCTCTAAAGTGGAACCGGACATCTTTATCGTAATCGTTGACGGAAGCATGTAACCGCTATTCGCTGATAAGGTAAAAGAGAATGCCTCTCCTTCTTTCACGGTCGTAGCGTCTACGATGGCAGGGGAAGAAGACAGATTCGACAAATTAGCCTTAACGGGATATGTGGCGGCTTGGATCGGATCGGCTTTAGCAGTGATGACGATATCGCCGGTCACGCTATTGATATATACATATCCATTCGCTGGATTATAACTATAGATTTCCGGATCTAGGGTATTCCCGTCCATCGTAATCGTAACTGAAGATGGAAGTTGATATCCCATACTCGGAAGTAATACAAGCACCAAGGACTTCTGGTCTATGACAGTTGTCACCTCGTCTTGGACAGTCAAATCTTGCAAATTCACTTGGACCTTATGGGTTGTTATCGGAGTTTCCGATATGATAAGACTTGCGTTCTTATTATCGGTGGGAACACTCTTTCCTCCCACAGTCCCAACAGAAACAGACACATTTGCGTATTCATCTTCTGTAATTGGCCGCCCCGAACTTAGCAAGAACCGATAACTAGCCCCCTCCGCAAGATTACCGACAGCTAATGGCTCTTTTGTATAATGATAATTCTTATCAATCGTCTCTAGTTTAAGTTCTGTCTTCTGTTCGCCATCTACATAATATAACTTAATTTGGTCTATTGACTCTGCAACTAAAGATGTAGATAGTTTAACCTCTTTTCCCACAAGACAAGGATCTGCCTTATCAAAAGTATAAGTGAAAGGTATTTCCGTATTCACGGTTCCAATGACAGGGTCTGGAGTAATCTTTCCTTCGATGCGATTCAAAAATACCATCGATTTATCTTTTACCCCACCCTTAGAATTAACCATATCGGATTCGATATATATTTGAATATCGTAAACCAACTCGCCAGCCTTGGCAGACAGCACCTTGAGATAATTTATATATGACCCATTAGTGATTTGCTCCAGGCTCACCGGCACGTCGAAAGAGCCATCTGTACCGATCTCGGCCTTTGTCCCTTGATTTGCTTTATAAATATCGCGATCACCATAATAAACATTCAATTGTCCTTTCCATGCGGCATAATCTTTCAAGGTATAACGCAAAATGACATTTTCCGCCACATTGGCGAGACCGTAAGAAATCCTATCTGTATTGTAATCGTTATATTCAGAGTTATCCAAACCCGTTATTGCCAAATACTTGTCATCAAAACCATTCCAACGAATGCTCACATTTATAGGTCTTACATTCGGATCGTCCGGATCATCATTTGAATTTCGCACTCCATTCATATCAATATATAAAGGAGCCTCAGCCGTACCTGTCATGACTACCCAATTCTCTCCATCCCTTGAATAAACCGGAAGAATTTTCTCTCCCTCTGCTAGAGCCTCGGTCAGCTGGCATTTGAAATCCCAATATGTAGACTTTTGCATCCAAATTGAAACCTCTGGTGATGGCGTACTGATACGCTTCTTGATTTTTCCATCCGCTCCGATCACGGCCATATCCACTGAACCGTAGAACTCTGCATTCCCTATATTTTTCGCACCTACGTTAATCGTAAAATCTGTATTTACCGCTAGTTGACCTGATAGTTCAAGAGACAAATACTTCAACATATATATTTTCGTATCACCAGCCTTTGGAGGACGTATACCTATTCCCATCCCATATAAAACGTAAGGATCATCCCCGCCGTCGGAATCCAATGCGGAAAGTAAAAAATATCCATTGCTGATACCTCCCCACCCCCAGTTAATATGAAAAGCCTCATCTTCCTTATAGCCATCACAAATGAAAGCATGGCCACCTTCGCTATTATTCCCACTGTAAATAACAGGTCGATTACTTTCCAATTCATCTCTTACCAACTTTTTCCATTCTGTCCAACGATAATCCGATTTATTAACGTATCGCAAGCCATCACTATAACCGTATACAGAGTTAAGCCTCTCTATCGCATTCTTTGTATTAGCTCCACTTACATCAACAGAATACCCCATATCAACATTGGCCCCAATCTGCCACATCAAGGACGCTACAGTATTTGCCTCTTCCTCCGTAAATTCTCCATCTTTATAAATAAGAGGCATCTTGTCCCACTCATACGGCCCGTAGGAAACAGGAAGTCCACTCCAATATTCATTTACTCTATTACTGCTAGTAACAGTCTCTACCGGATACTCATGATATCTCATGACAATGGCAAGTGCCGTAGCTACACATCCGGTTACAGCATGGTATCCATCAATGATGGGTGTCTGCCGATTGTACGGATCTCCTTGATCCCACCTTGCGGTCGTAAGCAGTACCTCGGTAGAAGCCGCCCTCAAATTACCAGCTAGGTATCGCCCCCACTCGGATTGGATATTCACCGAGGCTTCCAAGTCTTTACGTTCGGCATAAGTGATCTGGCTTTGATAGAAAGCTAACATCGCACGCAAGTTGTCCGGCAAATTATTCGGATCAAAATTACCCTCGTCCGATTGTCCCAGAACCGGATAAGCACGATCATCACCGGAGACGATCACGAATCCCTTGTTTCCCGGTACATTAAACACGAAATAGTCCACAGCACCATCAACCGTCCCGCTTCGTAACGCAGAACTTGATTTTCCCGGTGCCGCCGCATAAACCAACGATAAGTCTCCAGCCGAGCGCAAGCCCGAACCCGCATTAGCCACGTTCTCCGCCACCTTGCGGGCCGTGGACACATCTATCCTTTCCGCCCAGACCATCGTGGCCGACAGGCAAAGGATCAGCATTAGTAAAAGTTGTTTTCTCATGAATTATAAATTTATAATGAATAAATGATTTAACATTCGTTAGTAAGGGGGATGGGAACAACGGTGTTCCCATGGGTGGGAAAGCCCCGGTTGATAGGCATGGGAAAGCCTCGGTTCCCATGGCTGGGAGCAACAGTGTTCCCTACCCTAGGTATAGAGGCTCTCCCATCCCGCTATGCGCCTAGATCTCGTCCGGGCTTTCACTGTCGCCTCCTCCTCCTACGCCAACGGTCAGGAGTATGGGAAATTTGTAGGTGCGTGGGTCTTTTACGAGAGAATAGCCCGCACCTGCCTGCGTAGTGACACTCAGCCAGTACTGCCCCTCGGCGAGTGGAGGGATCTGGATGATGATCTCGCTCTTGGTGTTACGTACGATAAGGGAGACCTTCACGGGCGTGGCGCCCTCCTCGTCCTTGGTGAAGTAGACGCCTACAGATGGATCATCCCCCTTGATAAGCAGCGTGCTGCCGAAGATGATGGCCGGGGCGTTCGGAGTGATATGGAGGTTCTTCTCCTTCGTGGTAGAATCCGTGAGGCTCTCGATCATCGGGCCCACAGTGGCTACGTCGGCGTTCACGTAGATGTTTTCTAGCGCCTTCAGGAGGGTGGCGCTGGGGGTGAACATTACGGTGATCTTATTCTCCGTAGAGCGGAAGTCTGATTTCTTTCCGTCGAACGAGCCGTTGATAGTGAGCAGCCATTGCCCGAACTTGTTCACCACGCAACGGCCTTGGGCGAGGGCCTCGATCATCTCGTCGTAGGAGAGGTCGAGGATGTTGGTGATCGTCTCCGGACGATACTCGGTACGTTTCTTCACGATGCGGTTCGAGATGTCTGAGGTCCGCGTGGTTCCGGTGATGCGGATCTTTCCGGTGTAATCACCGGCTTTCTCGGTTAACACGTTGTCGTACAGATCTACGGTCAAGATGGTCTTTTCTTCTGCCATGATGTTTTTTGTCTTTAATGCCCCGTGGTAGTGAGGCGTTACCTTTTAATAATGTTTATCACCCTTATTCGCGAAATAAGGGGAGGAGATATCGCACGTCCAACATAAACTAAAAAAAACACGTATAACCACTATTTTTAACCGCATATCCACGATATATGCGCAATAAGCATAAATTTGGATTAATTAGAGGATACGATATCTGTATCCCCTTCAATTCCTATTTCTTAATAAATAGATAAAAGTGATTGTTTATCAATAATATTTTTTACATTTGCCAAGCCTTCCGTTGAAAATAGCCTATTATAGGTAATTTTTATGCTGAATAGGCTATTCCCCTTATTTCGCGAATAAGGGTATCATCCAGCCGCCAAAAGCAAATCCACCTCTTCCGTCACCCTAGCGTTCGCACGATTCAATTCTGACTGTTCCAAAGAGGCCAGATAAAAACGTGTTGTTTTTTCCGAGGTATGCCCCAACGCTTGGCTAATGATCGATAAAGGGACTTGTTTCCGCAAGGCGTTCGTTGCCCATGTATGGCGGAAAACATACGAGGTCAGATGAATGGGACGAGATAGCGCACGACCGATCTTCTTCAACGAGTTATTATACGAACGCAGTATCGCCTTGTATTCCTCATGCCCTACCTCTCTACCCGGAGATAAAATAGGGAAAAGGTACGGGGAAGAAGCGTCCGCATACTTATTAATCAACCGCCGCATCCCCGCTGTTATCCCGACACGGATTAAGGTCCCCGTCTTCTTACGCCGATATACGATCTCCTCGCCATACAGGTTCGCCGTAGTCAAGCGAGCCATATCCGCGAAAGGCATGCCGCAAGATAAATAGGCGAACGTACAATAGTCGATCACGCACGCCAAATCCGGCTCCTCAGACTTCAAGGTCACGATCTCCCGGAGCGACTCGTTTCCCAACGCCCTAGATCCGGCTCTTTCCCGCTTCAAGTTCAAGTACGCGAAAGGCGATACGACGCAAGCCGGCAACAGACCATCCCGACAAGCTTGGTTATAAATCGAGCGAAAGTTGCTGAGGTATGTATTCACGGTATTCACTCGCAAGCCGGCGGATTGCAGATAAGCGACAAAACGGCTTATTAAGCCCGGGGTTATCTCCGGGAAAAGAAGGTTTCTCCTACCCAGAAAGGCGCAGATCCAATTACGGGTCGTCCTATATAAATCGGCAGTGTTATGTTTCCCCGCTAAACGTTTCTCCCGGATGCGTTCGGTGGCATAGGTATAAAATGTGATGCCCGCCTTGCCCAAGCGGTTATTCTTTCTCTTGCTCATATCTCCTTTTTTGATGATTAAACGTATTATTATCTACCATCAAAAATAGCATAAAAACAAAATCAAGCCAAGTCCATCTCGCAAACAGCAAGCTTCCAACCCTTAAAGACCAAGGTGACAAGACGAAGCTCCGTATCCCCCTTAGTAGCGTGAACCTTCGGGTCTGCGGCGTAACGGCGTAACTGGATGGCGGCCTCGGCTCTCAACGCCTCGATTTCCGTTTCGGAAGCGTCCCGACGGGCGTATTTCACCTCCACGATATAGCTAAAGCCTATCTCGGGCTGGTGGATCAAGTCGGGCATCATGTAGAAATCGGCGTACCCCTTGTTGGCCTCATACTCCGGATAAATTATATAGGTACGGGTCAAGCCTAGATAAGCCAGTAGGAAACCTTTCACGTGCGCCTCCCCCTCTATGAACTCGCGGATAGCGCTCTGCCGCTCCAGCTCGGAGGAAAAATACTCGAACACAGGCTTCCAGTCTCCGTCGTAAGCCATGTCCTTTACCAGATCATGAAGCTTGTATAACTCTATTGAGAAGACATCAGCTTCCCGGTAAGCCTCGATCAGATAGGTATATAATTGCTCACGTACCGTCAGGTTGGGAACGCCCAGAAGGGTATCTCCACGCTTGGTACCCTTGATGGAGAGCAACCCGAAATAGTAAAGCAGGCTCTTGAAGTTGTCCGGCTTGGCGATATCCTCGGCAGGAAAAGCATCCTTGATTACTGCGGTGGTCTCGCCGTTGTTCACGATCTCCTGGATGATCGAAGCGTTCGTGCCGAACCGCTTGTCGAGACGGATCAAATGGCGGAGCTTGTTGTAGTCCGTGCGGATGTTGTTGTCGATCATCTTATCCGGGGCCGATCTCAAGGGCAGGTAATTGCTGATGAAATACAGTACCATATCCGAGTTGTACATAGGCTCGTCCAGACTCTTCGTAGAGAAACGGTAGTTATCGTACCACGGCTTCATCAAGTTGATCAGATCGTCCACACTATCCTCAAAACCTGTCTCGCTCTTGTAATAGGCCAGCATCTCCCGTACCTCTCCCTCGCTAAAACCTATGATTCCATTAAAGCGGTAATCTGTCGTCATGTTGGCTCCGATATTGAAACCGCTGGTCACGTCGTCCATCGTCACTGGAGATACCCCAGTGATAAACATGCGCTTGATAGGGCCATCGCCCGTAGCCCCTTCTTTCAGTTTGTTGAAGAAATAACGGAAGAAGCCCGTACCGTGTGTCAATGCCTTGTAATGCTTCTCACCCATATTGGCGAGGATAGCGTTGGTGAAGTTATCATACTCGTCAATGAAGAGATAGATAGAGAGATTCAAGCGTTTAGCCTCACTGATCGTGTAGGTCAACTTCTCGTCAGCATTTGGCAGACTCTCCATTTTCTCCCGGAAGCCCGGATTGAAGAAACGTTCGTAGTAGTAGGCAAACTCCCGGAAACGAGCGGCACAGTGATCATTAAAAGAGCGGATCAACTCGTCAGGATCTGGGTTCACGCCTGCGAAATTGAAATCCAGTACAAGATATTGTCCCTGCTCCGGGGTCGGATGGGAGCCGATATATAAGTCGCCGAAGAGTTCCTCAAAAGAATCCTTACGGTTCACGTCATAATACCATCTGAGGACATTCAAGAATAGCGACTTCCCGAAACGGCGCGGGCGGATAAGGAAAAAGAAACTTGCGTTCCGCTCCACCTCCGCAATATAGCGAGTCTTATCAACATAATAATAATTGGCGGTACGGATTCGCTCGAAATCCGTCAGGCCATATGGAATTTGCTTCGTTGCCATAATATATCTCCTCCTGTTTATTTGTCACTTACGAATAAATCACTTGTTCGTAACTTACTTACGCAAAGATAACATCTACAAAATGATTTCACGAATCTTTGACCGTAGAATCATGCCGTCAAACCAAATCAATCGACAAACTCACCAGAAGGAGGATTCGCACCTTCTCCCACTCCCCACTTCTTATTAGGGCGGTCTCCCATAAACAATTCTAATGTTCCTCCCTTCATGACATCCTCATGAGTAAACCACGTCTTATTATACTCGGCGCCATTCAACTTAGCGGATTGAATGTATTTATTTTCCCACGAAACCCCATGAGCGATCATGGTAAACACTTTCCCGTTCGCCAACTGAATCTCCGATTTATCAAATAAAGGACTACCTATCGTATAAACAGGCACTCCCGGAGAAACCGGATAGAAACCTAAAGCGGAGAATACATAGAAAGCCGACATTCCACCACCATCCTCATCACCACAAACACCCATCAGATCATTCCTGAACCAACTTTCCATAAGCATACGAATCCGTTTTTGCGTCTTCCACGGTTGACCGGCGTAGTTATACAGATAAGGAATATGGAAACTAGGCTCATTTCCCATCACGAATTGCCCGACATTGCCCGTAGCGTCCGGATGAAGAGCGTAATATTGCCATTTTGACATTTTCATATCCTCAACAAATAACTGATCCAATCTCTCAATAAAAGGAGTGTTGCCTCCAAAAAGATCTATTAAATCCTGAATATGATGGCGTACATCCCAATTATAGGTCCAAGCATTATTCTCATCAAAATAAGCCCTAGCCCCGATACCTCCGGAAAAAATATAGTCGAACGGTTCTATAAACTTCCCATCTTTATCCTTCGGATGGAAGAAATGAGTCTCTTTGTTAAAGACATTCCGGTAATTATAAGAACGATCCTGAAAGAATCGATAATCCTCATCTTTTCCCAAATGTTTAGCTAATTGGGCGATACACCAATCGTCATAGGATGCGGCTGTAGTTACGGCTGCCGCTTGTCGCTGTTCAAATGGTCCTACCTCCGTAAACTCTTCTTTTTCTCCCGGATGCAAAGCGGGGAACCAGCCATTCTCATGATAAAAATCATCCAAGGCCGTTTTAGGTCCCCGGTACCAAGGGATCATGGACTCAGTCATCACCGTATGCTTCATACCCTCGAAAGCCTTTTCCACGTCAAACCGCAAGCCTTTATTCAAGGCATCCGCAAAGACACCTGCCGCATGGTTACCGTTCATGCAATGCGCATCCCCAAATACACAAGGGAAAGTAGGTATCCACCCGGATTGCTCATACATCCGGATATAAGACGCCAGTTTTTGTTCTTGAGCCTCCGGATTCAATAACACTTGCAACGGGTGAAGGGCCAGATAGGTATCCCATACCCAATCATCCACCCAAAAATCCACCCCATTATCTTCATGTATCTTTCCGTCATACGCACTAAAATATTTACCATCTTCAGAAATATTGATCATTCTTTCGTGCGCCCGATACAAGGCGGTATAAAATGTGGTCTTTTGATCCTCCGTGCCTCCTTCAATCTTTATTTTGCCTAACACGTCGTTCCATTTATCACGAGCTTGCGAGGCCAATTTCTCCAGATTGAAATCATTGATTTCATTATATAAATTCCGCTTGGCCTGCTCTACTCCAATATAAGAAATTCCATAACGAACATTTACCACATCCTTCGATTCCGGAAATTCAGCAAATACCAAAGAATGAGAGAGGCTATCAACTTGAATGGGCTGGGCATCAAACTCCAAATAAAAATAATGTTTTATCCCGGCGAAATTATCATATCCACACAAAGCTCCATCCTTTATATCGATCTCTCCTTTTCCATTGGCTTTCAACAAAATCAACCGTCGATCCGAATCCTCAAACCGAAAACGATAGATCGCCGATTTAGCAGCAGGCGCAAAATCCACCCCTACGGAGAAATCATCCAAATACACCGAATAATTATAAGGCGTAGATTTCTCATGATCATATCGATATTTTAAATTCCCACCGAACTCCTTAACGTCCCCCCTATAAGGCAACAGCAACAATGAATGGCCTTGCCTATGGGAAGGACTATTTAGGGGCAGTCCCTCCATACGATCCGTCGTAAACTCATTATGAGTCGGAATCATTCGCAACATGCTGTTAGGCAGGTGGGTAGTGGGATAGGTAGGCACAAGTAAATGACTGATATTCCCAATCCGGTTATTCACATAATCTACTGGTGTTTTTTCTATTTTACTTATGCAACTACATAATAATAGAAACAAGGTTGTCTGAAATAATAGTTTCTTCATGAGATTGTAATTAATAATAACGATTCTCTAGCATCTGTCTCCCTACAAAGATGAAAATTAAAATTGATGAAGCAAAACTATCGTAAACTATTCAAAGCAAAACTCTCTAGAGAATTACATGCCGTGTTCCCGTATTATAACTAGAAAAGAGGCTACCTTCCTTTTGAAGTGAACCTCTTTTCTATCTAGAATAAAGTTTATCAAAAGGATACGGGTTGAATATGCATAGCGGCACCACCATCTGAAGCGAGCGGTACTGTTATTTTATCCTTTGCGGTAACAGTTAAAGTATCTTTGATAAGATGATTAGGATTGGTATCCGTGTCTCGCGCATCTTTATAAAGAGTTACTTTATAATCTCCTTTACCGAGGAAATCCAAGGCTATTTCCACATTACGGGCTTGACTATTGTTGATCGCCCCAACGTACCAATCGTCTCCATGCCTACGTGCGATCGCTACATACTCATTGACAGAGGCATCCGGTACGACCGTTTTGTCCCAAGTAGTCGGTACGGTTTGTAAGAACTCGAATCCCGGCTGGCCTTCGTAAGCTTCCGGAGTATCGCAGATCATTCCCAAATAACTCTCCAATACGACATACATCGCTAGCATATGGCAGCGAGTGCTAGTGACATAAGGGTTGCTTTGTTGTATCTTAAACTTGTCTTTCGGAAGAGCCCGAAACCCACCTAAATGATAATCGGCAGTTCCAGCCAATAAACGGGTAAAAGGCATAGATATATCATGATCCGCGGTCGTGACCATACATCCTTTGAAATTCTCATAATTGAGCGTCCCTTCCCGGGTAAATTCATTCGGATAAGTCCGATGTAATCCAGATGGCTTACTGGAACCATGGAACTGCACGAACAAATGATGTTTAGCCGCCTTTGCCATAAGGCGAAGTATCCTTTAATTGTTTGTTCTTTGGCTGCCCCAAATTCCGAAGGTTAATTATCAAAAATATATGGACAGGCAATATGGTGATGAGATCATTTTGAGATTTCCTGTTAATCTAGAAGTAAAAAAAACAATAAGTACTTCAACGACCTTACACTATAATATATTAATAATCAAAAGAATAAAACATCAATCATATTTTCGGGAAAACATGTACGTGTTTTTTCAAAAACATGTACGAGAATTCAGGAAAACACGTACGTGTTTTGAGAAACAAATAATGAGATCGTAAACGCCTTTGGAAAAATATACAATAACCCAATGGCAAGCCGAACATGGAAAAATTTCCTACCTTCGCGTAAAAACGGTATATTCCATGAACAAATACGTTAGCACGATTCTCTCAATCTTACTTGTATTCGCACTACCTGTCATAGCCAAAGACAAGAAAGGAGAATTAAAGAAATTATTGAGAGAAGCTATAGCCAACAAAAAAGCCCAAGTAGGAATCGCAGTTATTATCAATGGCGAGGATACGATTACACTGAATAATAAGGTACGTTATCCGTGATACATTATCTGGAACAAAACAAATTACCACTCACAACTTCTTTATATATTTCCCAAACAGAAGAAGATATGCACCGTGACCTGCGATTATGCTATCAGAATTGGACTTCTCCGCTGGATGCTGCCAAGCTGCTAGACCTATTTGTATCCCGCCCTCTCTTTACCGAACCTCATCAAACGTTCATCAAACAGACTATGATCGAATGTGAGACCGGAAAAGATCGGCTGGCTCAACCGCTAGAGGCAACCGATGCCATTATCGGGCATAAAACAGGAACGGGCGACCTGAATGCCCGATGGCAACTGATCGGTACGAACGACATAGGTTTCGTTTTCCTACCGGATGAAGAAAGATATACGATTGCGGTATTCGCTAAAGACTCGGAAGAGAGCCCGGAAGCAACTGCGGCAATCATTGCGGATATATCCCGGATCGTATATCAGTATATCCAAAGAGACTAGCGTGCAAGGGATTGCCATTTCATATACGTGCC
Source organism: Parabacteroides sp. AF21-43 (assembly GCF_003635435.1). NCBI lineage: Bacteria > Pseudomonadati > Bacteroidota > Bacteroidia > Bacteroidales > Tannerellaceae > Parabacteroides > Parabacteroides sp. AF21-43. The sequence goes on from NZ_QTMG01000019.1 coordinate 63,610, forward strand.
GATCCGCTGTAACCACTCCTTCGAGACATAGCGCAAGCCGGACAACCCATGCTGGCTAAATGCGATCTGTATGACCGTAAATCCAAGGTAGACCAATACACTCGGGAATAACTCCAAAACGAAAACACTAAGCCTTATCACGAAAAGAATTAATTCACGGTAAGATAAGCAATTATAGTCCCAACGGCCAAAATAGCGCCGATCGCGGTCTCATAAGGAATCAGCCTCAACCGCTCACGAATGCTTATATCCGCTACCCCACCAGTAGCGTGGAAGAACGATCCATGCGGCAAATGATCAAGCACGGTAGCACCGGAATTAATCATAGCGGCTCCCCAGACACCACTGATACCGGCGGCGATAATAATATCCGCGAATGACGAAGAGGCAACTGTCGCTCCGGCTGTAGTAGAGGCTGTAGCGGCAGACATCAATACGCCGGAAACCGGAGCCAATAAAAGCTCTCCCATATTCGTATGCGATAACGCATCTAATAAAACATCCTTGATAGAGGAAGCCTTGATCACTCCCGCTATAGTGCCTGTCCCGACCAACAGGATCGAGACATTCGACATCTTCTTGAGTCCATACGAGAGGCTGTCCGTAATCAATGACCATTTCCTCATCGCCAGAATCCCAACGATTCCTCCAACGGGCAAGGCTATCATCGGATCGATCGCCACATGGAATAAAGGGCGAAACGACAGCAGTAGGATCGTCACTACCGGAGCGACCATGCTAGAGGCGAAGGAGGGGAGATCCGCTTGCAGGTTATCTATCTCCTCGTTCGCATAAAATCCATTTTGCCGGGGTAAGAAACGGCCTATGACATATACCGTAAACAACAAGCCAACCAACGCCGGGATCAAGTTCGCATACATGACAGAGTACAAATCCGCATGAAAATTCTCAGCGGCGATAATCGTATTCGGATTTGGAGAAATGATATTGCCACATTTGCCTCCACCGATCATCATCAACAAAAGGCTACCCCGGGGAACCGCCAGTTTCCGGCCGATGCTCAACGCAATCGGAGCCACCGTAATAACAGCAACATCAATAAACACTCCAATAGCCGTCAGCAACATCGTAGCGAAAGCGAGCGCAAAAAACACATGCCGTTCTCCCAATCTATAAATGATCGTATTGGAGATAGAAGCCGCCGCACCTGTTTTCACCAATATCCCCGACAATACTCCCGCCGTCAAGATCCGAATGACGGCCGGAGTTACGTCATTTACTCCACTGATCATTAAAGAGATCGTTTCCGGCAACGACACACCCCCTAATAATCCTCCTACTAATGCCCCTAAAATAAGGCTATAGACTGGCGATACCTTTCTTATAATCAAGAAAATCGACACTAATAATCCGATAAAAGCTCCCCATGCACTCATTATACCCATGTGTTAGTGATTCATATAGTAATGGATTACACGCAATTGTTGTTCCAAGGCACGCCCAATATTCCGGCAGGTGAAATCCTTATCCATCGCCTGCTCCAAGGAAACCGGATAAGGAAGAAGTGGCAAGACCGCCAGAAACCCGCATGTATTAAGCGCTTCCACCTCCTCCACGGAACCACCCATTACGATAACCGGGATATCCTGTCCCATACCTGCCTGCAACACTCCGAATGGGGTCTTTCCCATGCAAGTCTGTTTATCCAGTTTACCTTCTCCCGTAATAATAAGATCCGCCCCCCGTATACGTTCATCAAAACGTAAGGCATCCAGAACCATCCGGATGCCGGGTTTGAGTTCGGCCTTTAGAAAAGCGACAAATCCTCCACCTAAGCCACCTGCGGCTCCCGCACCCGGAATGTCGTCTATCTTTATTCGTCCCGTTCTTTTTATGACTTCCGCAAAATTTCGCAAGCCCTCATCCAGCAAACGGACCATAGCGTCGTCCGCTCCCTTTTGGCGGGCAAAGACATACGCCGCCCCTTTCTCGCCATAAAAAGGGTTATTCACATCGCAGGCTATGGTAAATGAAGTTTCCCGCAATTGCGATAATGCCCTTGAGCAATCTATCTCATAAATCTGATTAAGGATCTGCCCACCCAATCCCAGCTCATTCCCGTTTCTATCAAGAAAACGAAAACCCAAGGCCTGCAACATACCGGTTCCTCCGTCATTCGTTGCGCTTCCTCCTATTCCTATCAAGAAATCCCGGCAACCACGATCCATAGCGTCTTTTATCAACTCACCGGTTCCATACGTCGCTGTTCTCAAGGGATTACGCTCCGACACAGGCACTAACGTAAGACCACTCGCCGTCGCCATCTCGATAACCGCCGTACGATTATCTCCCAGTATCCCATAAGTGGCCTCGACCGGCCTCATCAACGGATCATGTACGACACAAGATACGGCTTCTCCACCCATCGCCGTAATTAAAGTCTCCACGGTACCTTCTCCCCCATCCCCAACCGGGATTTTCACGACCTCGCAATCCGGAAAGACCTTATGGATCGCCAACTCGGCACATTCAGCCACTTCAATAGAAGATACTGAGCCTTTAAATGAATCGGAAGCAACAACGATTTTTTTCATTTACCAACCTTTTTATAAGATGAAAAATAAGATGCCCAAATATATAAAATAGGAGTGTCCTTTTCCGAGGACACTCCCATAAACTGAACTAGGTATTCTTTATTTTGCCCGTGTACATTTGATTACCTCTTGATTGATGTATTTAACCTTCTCCAGATCCATCTTTTCCACCTTTCGGTCATAAGTGACCAAGCCGTTTATCTCATGTTCCACATCTGTAGTCTGCGTATAGATGGCCGTGCTTAGTCCGAAATAGTTTATCATCTGCTCTAGCTCGGTAAGCATTAATACATAGGTATCGGTCAGGACCTCTCTATTCAACATCATCTCATAAGCGTCATTGCGTACAGGCCACATATGCCCACGCACAAATAGACCTTTTCCTCCGAATTCGCCAAGGGACGCAGCACGTTTATCATCGGGACGGGGGATCGCCTTAGGCTCGATCTTGCCATAATGATGCATATCCACGAAATCTCCATTTCCGGGATCTCCATAAGTTTTCCGATAGCCCGGAGCGTAATTATATCCCGACATACCGTTTACCCAACGATTCGGATCGTACTTTTTCACCCAAGCTGTGATGTCTGTCACTTCAAAGGCTCCCCAATTCTCATTAAACGGGACCCACATCACGATAGAAGGCGAGCTGACGTGTTGGTCGATCATCACTTTCAATTCGTCACGGAACTGTTTACGAACCGCCACGGAATCCTCACCATCCGGCTCCCAAAGATTCGGCATATCTTGCCAAACCATCAAGCCAAGCCTATCACAATGATAATACCAACGTTGAGGCTCTACTTTGATATGCTTGCGTATTACATTAAAACCCGCACGTTTCGCCAGTTCTATATCATATAACAAAGCCTTGTCGGTAGGAGCGGTAAATGCGCCATCGGGCCAATAACCTTGATCTAAAAGACCGATATGGAAAACAAACTCCCCGTTCAATAAAGGCCGAAGCACACCATCTACCTTTCCCATACTAACAGAACGCATACCAAAATAAGAAGATACCTCATCTATTATCTCACCCTTTCGATCTTTCAACTGTAATTTCAAACCATACAAGAAAGGATCATCCGGACTCCATAGACGGGGTTCCCGGATAGGCAAGTAAAAACTCATATTGGAATTTCCTTCGGTTCTTGCCACCTCTGAAGTACCATTATCCGCGATAGCCGTTACCTTTAACTCCTTATCCTCCGTATAAGCAATTACTTCCAACCGATTATTTTTTAAATCGGGCACTAGCTTAATCTGAGAAATATATTGTTTCTCTACCGGTTCAAGCCAAACGGTTTGCCAGATACCGGAGGTAAAAATATAATCTCCACGTGAGCCGTTCTTGCCCGAAGCGGCCCGGCCGTCGTTAGGATCATAAGCACCTACCACAAGGACATTTTCACCGGATTTCAAATAATCAGTAATATAAACTAAAAGCATCGTACCCTCCCGTATGGGTACCCACCTTCTTACCGTTGACAAACACAGACGAGATCCGATCTACAGCCCCAAAATTCAACAATACATGCCTGCCCTTCCATGCTTGAGGAACAGAGAAGCTACGCTTATACCACAGACAAGTATCACCCCCACGAGCTATACCGGATAATTCCGATTCCGGAGGATACGGCACACGTATCTTTTCTACTTTCGCGGGAAAGGCTGGAGGAGTGGTCGCCGTAACAGGATCGAGCAGGTCTTTTCCTCCCATATAATCCCATATACCATTCAGATTCAACCATTCCGAACGCACCATCTGTGGACGCGGATATTCCGGTAAAGGAATCTCAGCCTTCAATGCCTCCTCTGTCCATGGGGTAGGCAATGTGAACTTCTCTAGGATTTGCGCCTTTACGGAGAAGAGATCTCCCCCAAAAAGAAAGGAGCAAAGAGCTAAACAAACAACGGTAATCTTTTTCATAAACCAACTATTTAAATAATTCCGGATAATATTTCCGAATCAAATCTTGATCTTCTTTCTCCAACTTATCGATCAAGACCGGCTTATCTTGCGGGCGGAGACCTTTTTGGTTGATTTTGTTGATCAAGCTCCAATCCTTAGCCGGTTTTGTCGGGGTCGGATCGGCAGGTTCATGAGCCGGCAAATCATAACGGGTAAAGTCGATGACATAAGCCGGGGAATTTTTCGTATGCCAATCACGTAATAAGGCCAAGCGGAATTCCTTATTCATAAACCATTTTATCTCCAAGTTATTATAAGAGTCTCCCAAACCAGAGCCTCGTTCTACGAAGCGATAGTTCCAGTCGTCGTTCGATTTATATTGTTTTCTCCAAAGTTCGCCAAATTCTCCGAACGTAACGAAATGAGTATCCGGCCAGCGTTCCTTGGTACCCGTTACCCACATCTTCATGGCATCGCAGATGAGATCCTTCCCGAACTCATGTACCATCTGCGCCTCCCAGATATTGGCTACCCAGCCAAAGCCATTCAACTCAAGACCTTTATCAAAGTGAATCGCTTCCGTGTGCATCACCTCACGATGCCCCAAATCAAGCCCCCAACCTTTGTACGTCTCGATCGGGCCGACACCTCTACGGCTGTTATATCCATCGATACCATGTCCGGTCTGTCCGCTACGGCGGGCACAGATAAAGTCCATCGTCCAGCCATCCAGATTCACGCAATCGATGAAATCGCTTTTTCCCTGCGCCGGCTTGCAGAAGTGTTCCGTCGAGGGATAGAAAGGATAAGAAGGAGAACCGTCAGCGCCACCACCGTCTATATTATGCTGGCTCCAGATCACGGCGTGCGCCACATGGATGTTCTCTTTCTCCGCCAGATATCTTAGATTATCGGCCGATAAGAAACCTCCCATAATCGATTGGGGACGATAACCATTTCCTACCATTTTAGAAATGATCTCTATCGCCTCCGACATCTCACGGTTTACCCGCTCACGGGGTAGATACATCGCAGGAAAATAACCGGGGAAATAAGTAACCTCATCCCCATATTTCTTTTGGCACTCCACTACATAATCACGGATCTCCCGGTAATTCTTCCGTCCGTCCTCCAAGGCATTCATCGTGAATCCCCATGTAAGACGACCGTTCGGGTTATTCGTGGCGAAAGCCTCCCGCAAGGCCCGCACTCCCTCAAGCGTATGCCAATCCACCTCATCGCGGGGATGTAACTTGACATCCCGGGAGACTTCCCAAGGCGTCGTACGTATCATGATACATAAGGTGACAAAACGATTTCCTTCTATCGTCAGCGGTTCCGTATTCGCCGGGACGACCACAGGATCCGCCGCCCTTAATTGAAAACCACTGAGCACAGCGACCATCCATACGATCACCCATTTTCTCCAAACTGATATATTCATATTACTTTCTCGCATTTGTACAATCTATTACTATTTCCTGATCCGACGGAAACATCCTAAAGACATAATCCGAACCAGATTCAGGTTTCCTTATATGGCCTTTTTCGCAAGTGATCACGTAGTTGAAACCATCGAAGCTAGCGTTGACCGCCTTATCCTCTATAACGGTGAAAGGTAGCTCCTTCCCTGCCGCAGCCTTTAGCTCTAAAGCCCATGAGAAGTCCGCCTCCTTTGATAGAGCGACTACCTCGAAGCGGGTCTCATAGAACGTGATCTTGAAAGCATGGCCTTTTGAGTCTTCGGCGGAAACTACCAAGGTATCCTTGCCTATCTCCGTCACTACCGGATGGTCCAAGGTAAGTTCCTCCTTATCTCCATCCTTGTCTAATCGGACGATCCGAAGCCCGGCACGATCGAGTCCCTCGCTCCACATGAATCCGTCCACGACGGGCAAGGTATAGAACAAGAACTGGTTCCCGTCTCCAGGCTTTTCCAGATAAGCGGACTTATAGCTCTCGTCGAAAAGATGGATATCCCTAAAGCGGAACGTTCCCTTCTCCCACAATAAGTTCGCCCGATAATAACGGCTGTTAAACCAGACCGTCTTATTGCCTTCTCCACGGACATCCGTCAACGTAGTGACAGCCGTCGCCGGCGTAACCTTGAAGCATTCCTTGAACCACGCACCGGATTCGCCCAGCGTCTCCACCCGGATCTTATTTTCCTTCCTCAAGGAGTCCAAGATAGGGATCTGCATCTCCAGTCCCTTGCTCATATTACTCCACGTGAAAGAGTTCTCCTGTCCCGCTTGCGCATAATTGAAGGCCAGACAAGGCTGATCCACGATCGATTCCAAGAAATAATCCACCCAGCGGCGATCCATGCCCGCCTTCTCATACACGGGTTCCAAGGAGATCACCCCTTGACGCTCTTGTCCCAGACCATCATCATACTGATAAATAGGATCACTGCCCAGCATACGGAAAATAGGAACGGGGATTTGCCCCTCCTCGGTCTGCGCCGGCATATAGGCGTTTACCCGGCTCGGGTAATAGGCTTGGTTCCAGTAACCACCCCATAGGGTATAACCATCCGTCCCCACTTGGTCCTTGCAGTTGCACGACGCCACGATCTTATATTTATCGTACATATACCCCAAGGTATGTGCGTCGATAAACCAAGAGCCGATCGATTTCGGGTACGTGCCGAATATCTCCTTGAACTTCGCCATATAGACATCCACCAGTCGCTCCCGTTCTTCTTTCGTATATCCGGTGCTGAAAGCGATATTCGCGTGCGAGACCCAAGAATGCTCGCCACGCCACTTGATCCCGACGGCCTCGATCTGCGGTTGCGTAAGTTCCCACCAAGCGCCGATCTCGGAATGATCATTGAGTTTACTTTTCAACAGATCTTGGTACAATGGATTGATCAACGCATCGTACTGTAATAAAAAGGTCGCCGGTAAATCATATTTATTCACCAATTTCACTTGCTCACAAACCGTCTCGTACAATAAGCTATCGGCGTTCTCCACCCGGTAGTCTGTCTGGCGGATGAAATTGATGATGTTGATAATACGGGGAGCAGCCGCACTCTCAACCGGTTTCTCTCCCGCGCTACGGCATCCCGCACAGCAGAAGACGATAAAGCATACAAGACCTATCTTCTTTATGAATGACATTCGATTCAATTTTAAATTCATTTACTCTCATAAAATATTCTAGAAATGGCATTTCACCGGTGTAAAATCATTTTTAGAGATCTAAAAAGCATTTCGCAAGGGTGCAAAGCCATTTCTTAAACCTAAAAATGGCATTTCACAAGCGCAAAGTCGTTTTTAGAAATCTAAAAGGTACTTCGCGAGGGTGAAAAGCCATTTCTTAGATCTAAAAAGGCATTTTACACCAGTGCAAGGCCATTTTTACCGGAATATAAGGCATTACCCTACCACCCCGGGTTGTTCGGAGCCAAGTTCGGGTTCAGATACAACTCATCCAACGGAAGGGAATAATAGTAATGCTTCGGGGTCACAAAGTTACGATTCTCCGCCGGTTCCACAATCAAGAATCCATTTTCGTCTGTCAAACCGGGATTTCCCTCGTTCAAGACATCCAAGTTCTCGTATTCCGAACCTTTCAGCTTAATGCCTTTTATGGCACCTATCAATTCCGTCTCAGCCGTCTTCCAACGTCTCAAATCATCCCTGCGGAAGCCTTCGAACGCTAACTCGATCGTACGTTCCCGACGGATCTCCGTCCGCATATCCAACCCATTGCTCTTCACGAAAGCGTTGGTCAGAGGAGGCATCTCCACGCCTTTCCGGGAACGGATCACATTGATCGTCTTGTTCAAGATGTCATCGCTGATCGCCCCGTCTTTCTCGTAAGTGGCCTCAGCCAATATCAGCAATACCTCCGGATAACGGATGATGTGATAATCATATACATCCTTGTCAGAAGGAACGGAAGTCTCCGCCATATATTTCCACAACTTATAACCCGTACGTGTCTCGGGACGTATGGTAAATTGCGGCGGGCAGGTCAAGGCGCCGTCTTGCGGACTGATATAGTCGGTTCCGGGCATCAAGAAGGTCTGTTTCATACGAGGGTCACGATTCTCATATTCGCTCTTGATCGTGGCATATCCCTCAAATCCGGAATTAGCGTTCTCAATCGGCAATCCCGTACTCTTACACAAATACATATCGGCCAGCTTACGGGTAGGCGTCCCTCGCCATCCCCAATATACAGGGCACGCGTCGCTATGGTGGCGGATATCCGTCTCGTACCGACTGTCGAAGATACCCTCTTTTGAATTATCGCCCGCATTGATAAACAAGTAGCGGTAGCTCTCCTCACCAGAGCCTTCATATAAAGCATACTCACCACTATCGATCACTTTTGTAGCGGCATCGATCGCTTGTTGCAACAACTGCTGATAGTCCGAACGGTGCTGGTGATACTTCGCCCACGTCCCGGCAAACAAGGCAACCCTCGCTTTCAATGCCAAGGCAGCGCCTTGGGTTACACGTCCCACCTCATCCGAGCTTAACTCACTTTGCAAGGGTAGTTTAGAATACACCTCGTTGAGTTCCGACAAGATGAAGTCTTCCACCTCCTGTTGCTTATTCCTAGAACCATACAACTCCGGGGAATCTACGGTAAGCACCTTCGTCAAGATAGGAATATCGTTATATTTCGCCATCAACCGAAAATGCGAGTAAGCACGGAAGAAACGGGCCTCAGCCACATACCGCTCGATCTCCGAGGGATCGCCCTCGTACGTCTGGCTCTTCTCGATAATCATATTGCTCTGACGCAGGTCTATGAAAGTAGAGTCCCATAGGGCATCCGTATTCGGGGCGATCAACGTACCGTTGCTCGTCGTATTCTCGTTCAACTCATAGGCGATATCGCTATCCGTATCCTTCGTGCCGAACGTCTCGGTACGTGTGTAGAGCCAATTGACCTCTTTCTCGAAATCATCCGGGGTTTTCCAGAATAGCTCGTCCGGCATATTATCTTTTGGCAACAGGTCTATATCTTGGCAACTTGACAAGAACAAAGCGGAAACAATAAAGCTTCCCAATATTATCCGATAGTTTTTCATGACTTTTCGCTTTAATTTTTAAAATACGACATTTATACCAAATGAATAATTACGGGTAAACGGATAGGAAGTAATGCTACCGCTGTTCTCCTCCGGGTCCCAACCATTTGGCGTGTTATGTACCTCAAATAAATCCTCGCCGGAAAAATACACCCGCACCTTCTGCAAACCGGCCTTCGAGGTCAAAGTCTGCGGGATCGTATAACCGAACTGCAAGTTTTTCAAACGAGCATACGCAACGTTAAACTTCGTGTTCGTAGATACATAATAATTGTAGTTTCGTTTATCCTTCAACGTGATCGCCGGATACTGGGCGTCCGTTCTTTCCGGGGTCCAAGTCTTTCCATACCAATACTCGGCGGATTGATACCATGCCTCTGGCATCGGGCACCGGCTCTCCCCTTCCAAGAACATCGTCCTACGGCCGACTCCTTGTATGAAAGCACTCAAATCGAATCCCTTCCAAGCCATACTCAGGTTAAAGCCGAAATTATAACGCGGGTTCTTGTCGCCCAAGTATTTCACGTCACCGGAGCCTTCTTTACCATCACCTAATACGGATAGCTTCCCGTCTCCATCCAAGTCCTTGTACATAGCGTCACCTACGCTCAAGTCACCCGGGATACCCCCTTCCGAGAAACGAGATTTATACGCCTCCAATTCTTGCTCATTCTGGATGATTCCATCAAATTCATATCCGAAATAGGAATTCAACGGATATCCGGTCGGAGTCTCGTTATTACCTAATTGGATCAGGTTACTTCCAACTCGATCCACGACCTTGTTTTTCGCGTCACTGATATTAAAGCGAACCGAGTAGCTGAAATCCTTGATCTGATCCCTCCAGCCTAGAGAGATTTCCCATCCATGAATACTTAAATGCCCGCTGTTCGTGCTCGGAGCGTCCGCACCTAACATAGAAGGATATGTCTTCGGGATAAGCATATTCTTATTCTCTTTCCAGAAGTAGTCGAACGATCCATATAAACGGTTATTGAGCGTCGAGAAATCAAATCCCACATTGGTTGTCTGGATCGTCTCCCATGTACGAGAGGTAGAAATAATATTTCCAGACGTAGCCATTTGTCCTTTTACTCCAGCCCCGAAAGGATAATAATCGTTCGATAAAGAGATCAATTGAATATAATCATACAATCCGATACCGGACTGATTACCCATCTCTCCGTAAGAAGCTCTTACCTTCAAGTCCTCGAACCAACCTAACCGTTTCATGAAACCCTCTTCTCCGACACGCCAAGCCGCATTTACACCCGGGAACCATCCCCAACGGTGATCCGGATCAAAACGGGAACTACCATCCGCACGGATCGTTCCTTCGATGACATATTTATTGGCAAACGTATAATTCACTCTGGAGAAGAAAGAATTAATCGTCCACTGATTTCCCTCGCTCCAAGCGTTTTGATCTTGGGCGCTACCCAATTGCAAAGACATATTTTCTTGTTGGTCGAAGTTAATACGCTTCGCCGTGAACCTATCATAGTTCTCAGACTCATGGGAAGTACCGACCATCACGCTTAAATCATGCCGGTCATTGAAGTTCTTTTTATAATCAGCATAGAGCGTGAAGTTCTTGGATAAAGTTTTCTGGTAACGACGCTCCGCGCTATTCGGCGTACGTTTCTCCCGGACCTCGTTATTATCCCAATCGTAATTGATGATTTTCTTGTTCGTCACGTTCTCATCCTGATCATACTTACGGATCACGGCTTGCCCCACCAATTGTAATCCGTCGATCACTTTCCAGCGTAATTGGTTGTTGACCGTTATATTACCTGTAGTCTTATTCACCATACCCCCGTCTTCCAATACTTGAGCCGGATTATCGAAACCCTCGAATGTATAGAAAGTTCCCGACGGATTGTACATCGGAGTCCAAGAGCGAGTCTTATAAATCAGTTCCCATATATTTTGTCCTTCCGTCAAACCCGAGGAATAGTCCCTGTTGCTTGCCTCATAAGCTAAATTAAGATCGTAAGTCAAGTTCTTGAAGATCTCGACGCTCGATTTAGCACGTACGAAGTAACGCTTGTTCACATCCTCACCAAATTTAGGGATACCTTCCTCCCGCTGATGGCCTAAAGACAACATATACGAGTATCTCTCTCCACCGCCGGAGATATTGACATTGTAATTCTGCATATTACCATTGCCAATAAGCATATCATTCCAGTCTTGATCCTTGAAGAATTGCGGATAACCGGTCCAACGCCCCCATTCCGCATCAGTCAACACCAGATCACTATTCTGCCGGATCAGGTCCAATTGATCTCTCGTGTATTCTGGAGTGAATGATCCATCGGTGATCTCCAAGGCCATCTCTGCATGTTGTAATAGATTCGCCGGTTTCCTTAACAACGCAGGAGTCTTAATAGAGTAATATGCATCAAAAGCAACAGATGTCTTCTGATTGCGCTTACCACTTTTCGTTGTCACCAGAATAACACCATCCGAGGCACGAGCACCGTAAATAGCGGCCGTACCATCTTTCAATACGGAAATATTCTCGATATCGGAAGGATTGATCATATTAATGTTTCCCTCCGCTCCATCAATCAAAACAAGGGGAGTACCACCGTTGATAGAAGAGACATCACGAACCTTCATGGTCATGTCCGAACCCGGAGCGCCTCCGGCACGTGTAATCGTCAAACCGGGTACCTCTCCCTGCAAAGCCTGAGCCGCATTCTGAATCGGACGAGATTCAAACGCTTTCGCGTCGGCCCTAGATACGGCACCACCCAAGTTCGCTCTTTTTACCGTACCATAACCGACAACTACAACCTCATCCATTTGCAAAGCATCTTCCCGTAACTTCACGTTCAAATTCGCTTCCTTGCCGGGACGCAATTCCGTCATGGCATATCCGATGTAAGAGATTTGAAGGACACCGTTTTCCGATACCTCCATCGTAAATTTTCCATCAAGGTCCGTAACCGTTCCGTTGGTAGTACCTTTCTCAACTACGTTCGCACCGATAATAGGTTCTCCATTCTCGTCGGTCACTACACCTTGCACTAAATTCTTCTTTTGCAAAACGGCTTGTGAGGAAGGGGCGGCTTTCTCGTTTTTTGTAGAGGGATTAATCAAGATGAAATTATTCTCCGTAATCTCATACTTTACGCCTTCCCCTGCGAAAAGACGCTTTAAAATGGTTTCCACCGTCTGCTCTTTCACATGTACAGATACTTTCTTATTCAGGTTAACCTTCTCGCTCTCGTAGATAAAACGGAAGCCAGACTGTTTCTCTATCTTGAAAAGAACCTCCTTTATTGTCTGGTTATTAACGTCCAAAGACAACTTTGTCTCTTGCGAATAGACAGAGGCCGAGATCTGAAGTGAACATGCGATAGAGAATAATGTCGTCAATCTCATAATAGACAAAGTTTTTTTAAGGACCGGAGACTCTTCCGGCCTTGCTATATTCCAAAAATTCATATATTTGTAATTCGATTGTTTGTTAACACTAGTGTTACGAGCACTAATTTTAATGATCAAAAAGATGACGGGGAATGTTCCAGCATTTCCCGTTTTTTCATGTGTATTCATGCGATTCCTGTTCTTTACTTCATAGGCAGACTTTATTTAGAGGTTATACTTATATTTTTTCCTTTCACGTTATAACTTATATCACTCAATCGGGATAGTACGCCCAATATATCCGTTATGGTTTCCTCCTGTATGACTCCATCGTAATGTATACTATTCCCCAAATCCTTTTGAAGATGGATAGTCACATCGTACCTCCTCTCCAAATATTTACAGACGGAAGCTAGCGGCATATGATCCATATAGAGTTTATCTTCCAGCCAACTGTACGAATGAGATAACACGCCCGATGTCGGTCTCATCTTGTTGGTTTGCTTATCGAAAATCGCCATGTCACCGGCGTTCATTAGCAACTTATCATTCCCATGATCCAACTCGATACAGCCTTCCACCAACGAGGCTTCAACTGTTTTTTCATCCGTATACGCTTGCAAATTAAAAGAAGTACCATGTACCTTTAAGCGTAATCCATTGCTCATCTTGATCACGAACGGTATCTTGTTCTTCGAGACATCGAAGAAGCCCTCTCCTTGGAAATTCACTTCCCTGATATTCTCCTTCGCGTTATAAGAATACGTAATATCAGATCCAGAATTCAGCTTAACAACGGAACCATCCGGCAAGACCACCTCCGATCGGCTTCCGTAATCAGCGGTCATTCGAACCAGCATTTCCGGCTGTTTATCAAATACTCCCATTTTCGAAAACCCGAGGACAAGCAATAAAGTAGCCGCCACTCCTGAAATGATATATCCGATATTCACCAAGCGTTTCCGCTTATTATCTCTCTCCTTATTGATACGATCGATCTTATCCCATGCGTATTGAGCATTAAAAGTTTCTTGCTCCAGATAAGAGCCTGTTTCTTTCCAGATCTCTTTATACCGTTTAAAATCTTCTTGATTAGACTCATCCTCAGCCAACCATTCATCCAGAACCGGATCCACGATCTCTTCATTCATCCTCTCCGATAAATGGTCAACGATGTGTTCTCCTATTTGCTTTTTCTTCTCCATGAGTCTAGTCTTTATTTAAATGACACCACAAATAAAAAAAGGTCCTATACGAACCTTGAAAATTTTCTCATTATTTTATACCTCCTTCATCTCCAGACATTCCTTCAACTTCTGTAAAGACATCCATATTAGATTTTTAATTGTTTTCACGGATATAGATAGTTTCTCCGATATTTCTTTCTGCTTCAATCCTTTTACCCTGTGAAGAAGTAACACTTCTCTGCTCCGATCCGGCAAATGGTCTATACAATCATAAAGAGCGATCCTAAACTCTTCTGTTTCCAGTTGATTATCCTCATAGGATAGAAGTAATAAGTCTTGATTCTCTGATAAACTTCCCGTCTGCACCTTTGATCGGATAAAGTTCAAGGCCAGATGTTTAGCCATCCGATATAAATATCCTGATACATTTTCCTTTATCTCTATTCTCCCCCTATTTTTCCATAAATTCAAGAAAAGCTCTTGAACAACATCCTCCGCATCATTTCTATCCATCAATAGACTATACACATACTGACAAAGACGCCCGTAATAACGATCAAACAGTTTATTATAACTGATATAATCATTATTTCCGATCGCTATCATTAAAACCTTATCGGCATGAATTTCCTGCATACAATCTTTATTATCATGAATATTCGCAATCGTCTTTACAGGTAAATGAGTTTCGGCAAGACTATGG
>NZ_QTMG01000019.1:78427-98959 GCF_003635435.1 Parabacteroides sp. AF21-43
TCGGCAAGACTATGGCTAACAAAAAGAAGAACGAAGATATAAAGCGAACAGAATCAGTTTGTAATCGAGGTTTAAAAAGATGCTTAGTTGATAGATCTGAGATTTCATAAAAAGGAGGAATAGATTATAAATATATATGGTTGAGTGATTTACGGTTTATCAACAAAACCATAGTCTTGCCGAGACTCAGTTGTAATAGATCTCAGAAATATATTTTACAAGGGATCAATCGTGTCTTTCCTCAAATCTCCTGTAACGCAAATGTAGAAAAATTATTATTCGATTGGTTATTTTAATATTTATTTTCCTGCAAAATTATTATTTTTGGAAAAAACAGAACGCAATCTCCGATTTTATCTACGAATAGTTTAAAATCTAAGTTGTCATGAAAACATATGCTGAAAGAAAACAGAGAACACCGCATACCCTTGTTGGTCATGTTGGTAATTCCAAGCAAGCATCTTTGTGTGAAATATTACAGTCTTCTCATGATAAGTTGCTTGAGAGGAAGGCTATTCAATGTCAAATAAATAATAACAGTCCAGGAACTAAAATAAAAGACGAGCTAAAAATACCATCAGTCAATAATTTTGTACCCATTCAACGATATGCTACCTTCACGGAAGGTGGGAAAATTTATAATATTTCCAATTCTGGCCAAGCTATTTGCGGCTTGGAATATCCAAATCACGAATTGTATGTATTAGATTTTAATACTATTATGCAAAAGGAAGGTGCTATGATTGAGTTTGTGCCAAAGGAAAAAAGACAATTTACAAGACTCAATTCAACATACCGTACAAAAGAGTATATCCGGGTAGAACCGAAATGGAAAAAGGAACATGATTTTTCGAGTAAAAAGTTAATTTCAAGTTTTTCAAATCTTAATGATGTTACAGGTGGATATAATGAAGAATTTAATTCGCTCTATCAAGAGGTGAACGAGATAAGAAAAAGCAGTGAGAATTTAAGGAAGTTCTTTGTTCAGTTGCAATTTAAATGGCCGGTCGAACAGAGTCAATTTACTTCTGTCTATGAAATGTATAAAGAAATTCACATTAAACTTTCCTCTTGGCTCTACCCAGAAAGAGGTAAAAAGCCTGTAACTGGAAGTTATGATACCTTGATCGAAAATTTAACCACATTGAAGTCTGATCTGGAAGTAGCCTTGTCGCCCTCTTCCTATATACCTACCGTCTTTGATAATAATAGTGAAAGGGATGATGTCCACGAGATGTATGGTCCGATTGTAAATAATATAGATTCCCTTATATCGAAATTACGACAAATAAAGAGTCGTATCTCAATTGATACCTTAGGTCTATGTACCAGAGAGGCATTTCTTTACGAACAAACCCACTCTGAAGAGGTTAAAATGCCCAGAGGGTGCGATATGGTTGCCTCTCTGTTTGGCCGATACGAAAGTCAAAGTAAATCTAGCATGTTGAATTTTACAGTGAAAGATAGTACCGCTCATCATTACGCTACCATTATCTCCCAAGACAATTCGGATTATATAACGATAGAAGGGTTTGCCAAAAAGAATTATGCGGGTGTAGACGATACTTGGGAATTTTTTATGCATGGACATTTTAATACCTCTCCCGAACAAGCATTTACGGATTATACGAAAATAAGATATACTTATTTCGATCAGTTTAAGGGAGGAATCGATCCAACAAGACCCCATACATCCAAAGAAACAGGTAATTGTTATTCTGATACAATTAATTCTTTTATGGGTAATTATTATAAAAAGAATGAGTAAATAGAACCTCTATAATATTTCTACAGAATAGGAGGCGACCTCTAGCGATCGCCTCTATTTTTCTTAAAGTTTTTCTATTCTACTTCTACCACAACCATTACAGGAAAATGATCAGATGGCGTACGAGCGACATACTTCTGCATGGAAACTTCTTTAGGGAAGTTCGCATCCTGTTCCTTTTGAGCGCTTTCTTTTGCTTCCGAACGATACGTATCCGTCAAGACTCCGTACTTTTTCACATCAAACTCTTTCGTAAGGAATAAATGATCGATACGACTGTCTGTTTTGCGATCCGCATGGAAGGCATTAAACGTGCCGTTGGGTACATACCGGAAATCCGCTATCTGATAAGAATCCCGCATAATACCGGAATTGTCCAGTAATAAGTAGGATTCATTATGTTGATCCACATTAAAATCACCTGTTAGAATCGCCGGTAGCTTCTCCGGAAATTCTTTCAACTTCTTAAGGATAAGTTTCGCGCTTTCCGCACGGGCCTGTACGCCAATATGATCCATATGTAAGTTAAAGAACAAGAAAGTAAAGCCGGTTTGTTTATCCCGAAATTTACCCCATGTGCAAATACGGGGAAGAACGGCATCCCATCCCTTATTGGGGCGATCGGTTATCGTAGACAACCAAAAGTCCCCATGATCCAGTACCTCAAACTTCTCCTTACGATAAAATATGGCAGAGTGTTCCCCGGCTTGTTTACCATCATCACGCCCTACCCCGATATAATCATAACCGGGCATCGCATTTTTAAGGTCTTGCAATTGCTGGTACTTGCCTTCTTGAGTTCCGAAAATATCAAAACCGTGAAACTGAATCAACTGGGCGATATACGGATACCGTTGCCCCCAGCCATTACCATTCGTCGAGTCACCCGCATTCGCGTTACGCAAATTATAAGTGGCAACTACCATAGACTCCGCCTGCAACGCAAACACGGAGCAAAGGAGAAATAAGAAAGAATAAATTAGCTTCTTCATACCTTTATAATTATTTTTAACATCCTAATCCTTAAACTCAAAATTCAGCCTCAATCATAATCGGGAAATGGTCTGAAGGGTAATGACCGTATTGGAACTCATTCAACGTACCATATTTATTCACGTGAATATTCTTGGTAACGAAAATGTAGTCAATTCGATTCTTCATCGGAGCATTCAAATTAAATTGATTTGTCGTTCCTACCGTTCCATAGGGTGGTGTTTTTGAGATTTCCCGTGAATCCAACAGTAAACCATCGGATTTCAATATTTGTATAGGCTCAGAATCCGGCGTACCATTGAAATCACCTACACAGATAGCAGGGGAATCCCCCGCTATCTTTTTAATATTAGCCAACATAATCAAAGCAGACTCATGACGGGCCACTTTACCGATATGATCGAAATGCACACTAAAGAAATAAAATTCCTTTCCCGAAACCTTATCCTTCAACTTCGCCCAAGAACAAACCCTCCGGCATTGCGCATCCCAGCCAAAAGAAGGCTTATCCTGTGTCTCCGACAACCAGTAATTTCCCGAGTCCAATAATTTAAACCGATCTTTCTTAAATAAGACCGCGGCATGTTCCCCTGCCTCTTTTCCGTCATCCCGACCTACACCAACAAACGTATACGTACCATCTTTCACCAAATCCTTCACTTGGTGAATCAGTCCTTCCTGGATTCCAAAGACATCAAAGTCATGGAAATGAACCAAAGATACCGCCATGTCTTTGCGGTGTGCCCATGAATCATCCTTATCCCCCTCATTATCATACCGCAGATTAAAACTACCCACGTTCAGTTTACACTTCTGTTGTCCGGATATCCCTATGCAGAAAGTAAATAAAGAGATAAACACTATAATTAAGTTTCTCATGATACCCCCTTGATTACCAACCCGGATTCTGGCTTAGATTCGTATTGAACTGGATTACAACCTCCGGTATCGGATACAAGTACTGACGAGTCGGCCAGCTCCGTCCAGCATAATTATACTCCATCAAATAACCACCTTGAACCGGCTTCACGTTTAGCACATTACTCTTATTTGTACCTACATAGACACCAATCGCAGCATATTTCTCATCAGCGATTTTGTCCGTATCATAGAAATAGGCGTCATAATTACCATCGCCATTCACATCCAGCGGTTGGTTAAGTGACGGGATAAAGATACCTTCCCAAGGATCGTTCACCCAAAGATCGCAACAATTCCAACGTTTCAAATCATTTAGGCGCAAGCCTTCCAGACAAAGTTCAATACCACGTTCGCGACGGATCTCCAACAAGGAAGGATCAGAGATCGTCGGGTAATAAGAAGCGATATAAGGTTCCGCAGATGACGGACGGGTTGTCAATGTACCTGTCTGTGGTGTGCCTCCCGTAATTCCCGCACGAGAACGAAGCGCACCTATCGTAGCCGCCCAATCCGCATCAGTCAGTTCGCCTAATTCAGCCTTAGCCTCAGCATAGTTCAACAAAACCTCAGCATAGCGCATGATAGGAATGTCATTATCATTCGTAGCCGCATCATCGTAAGCCACGTCATCCATGGCAAACTTCGTAAACTGATATCCCGTCAATGTATGTCCCGTGAAATTAGCTGCCGTCGGCTCATAAACACCAGAAGCATTCTTACGGGTATAATCCGCTCCCCGGATCGTCTGGTTCAAGCGGGTATCACGTCCTGTTGTCTCCTCCACGAAATTCTTATAGCTTCCATCCGCTTTTTTCTCGACATAAGGCGTACCATCCGCATTCAAGTATGACAGCATAAATTTACGGCTCATGCATAAGTGTGGTCCGTAAGTAGAGGAATTATACCACCAATTCTGCTCACCCAGTCCTAACACCTTGTCAGTCTCGATAGCCATCATTACCTCCGTGGTAACGGCCTTATCGGCAATGAAAAGTTCGCGATACGCTCCACGGCCATCGCTATAAGCACCTGAAGTATAAAGTTTGTACGGTCCGTTATCCATAACTTCCTTAGCCGCCTCAGCCGCTAGTTTATATAAATCTTTGGCCGAATATTCCGTACATCCCGTACGAGCGATATCCAATTGGTCAGCGGCATGGTATTTACGCCAAGCAGCCTCAAACAAGCAAACACGAGATTTGAAAGCGGCAGCTGTCCATTTATTTACGATCGTTGAATTATGCGTGACATCCTCTTCCAATATATTCGTATACGCATAATCCAAATCCTCCAAGATATGCCCGATAATCACATCACGTGTATCACGCGGGTTATAAAGATCCGGGTCTTCAGCCTCGTTAAATACCTTATCAATCCAAGGTACCTCGCCATATTGTACCAATTTATCAAAATAGAAGCGAGCACGGAACAAGCGTGCGATACCATTATAATTGTCACGGATAGTCGTGCTTAGTGACTCATTCACGTTATTCTCCAAAAAGAAATTTATATTACGAAGAGCGGACCATGACCAACTCGTCGCGCTATTCGTAGTATAAGCGCCAACCTCCATACCACCCAAGGAATTTTTCACCCCATAATCTGCCGTAGCATCACGCCGGAAAGCGCTTCCTCGGGAAGGCAAGACATTGTAAAATGAGTACGTATACGTCTTCAAACCATTCTCGGAGCTAAACACCATATCCACAGAAGCCTCCGACTTTGGTTCCTCATTCATCTCGCACCCCGAAAATATAGCCAAAAGTGCCACCAGACCGCTTAATAATATATTCTTTTTCATTTCGTATAATCTCCTATTCTTTAAAATGTAACATTCAGGCCGATGCTGAACGATTTCATCATCGGGTAATTATATCCATCACCACTGTTGCTGGAAGTCAAGTCCTTATCCGATTCACCGATATTCGATACATTGACATCCTTGGAATACTTGTAAAGCGGAGACCATGTAAAGAGATTTTCCCCGGAAAGATAAATTCCTACATTTGTCAAATGCAACTTCTTAATCCATTCTGATGGCAAATTATAGCCAACCTGTATGTTCTTCAAGCGTAGATAGGCCGCATTCATCAAATAGCGCGTGTTGGCGTTCTTATGACCTCCATAGAAAGGCGCATAGTAACCCGTGTAACGAGGCAAGAAAGCATCCGGATTCTCTGGAGTCCAATAGTTGTCCACATGCCAAGAGGGCATCTGGTTATACGGACGATTGTACTGCCCCCAGAACGTAGAGGCTTCATTAGACGGATACCAATCTTGCTTACCCACCCCTTGGAAGAAAGCACTTACCCAGATATTGTTCCAATCGGCAGAGAGCGTAAAACTATAAATATAACGAGGCTCCTCGTTACCAATGATCTTACGGTCGCCCGGATCATCTACCGTATTCTGTCCGCGGTCAATATAGCCGTTGCCATTCAAGTCTTCGAACTTAATATCGCCCGGATACAACTTATAGGTTTTCGATGTTTGCATAAGTGGGTTATAATAGGATTGCCCCGCAGCTTTCGCAGCGGCCTCAGCCGCATCGATGCCAGCTTGATCCTGCCACAAGCCATTGGATACAAACCCCCAAATCTCACCGATACGCATTCCCTCGTAATAATTCTTGTCGAGCGACTGATTTGCGTACTCGCTCAATGACATATTCGCGTTATTAAACTTGTCGATCACTGAATAGTAATCCGCCAATGTTCCCTTGATACTATAATTAAACCGCTTACCAGCTAAATCAAATCCATCTTTCCATTCCAAAGACAACTCATAACCATAGGTAGACATATCCGCATAATTACCTTTCGGCGAGGAAGCACCGAACACATCCGGTACGGTCGGGCCATTCACGATCATGTCGGTTGTTTTACGGATATAATAATCTCCGCTCACGGTCAAACGATTGTCGAAGAATCCCAAATCCACTCCGATATCATACGTCGTGGCGGTTTCCCACGTCAAGTTGCCGGGAAGAGCCGCCGGAGATGACATATAATTCTGCCGCAAACCGTCAAGAATATAATCAGACTTGCTGATACCCAATGTCTGGATATACTGATAATTACTCAATCCGGCCGCATTGCCCAAAGAGCCCCAAGAAAACCGGACCTTAGCGTTAGAGATATGTTCGGACTTAACATTCCACCAAGGTTCTTGCGAGATTCGCCAACCCACGGAAGCCGAGGGGAAGAAAGCCCAACGCTCATCACTCGGGAAGCGGGAGGAACCATCGTAACGTCCGTTTACCTCCAATAGGTAGCGATCGTCAAAGGCATAATTCAAACGGAAGAAAGCGCCACCAAACTGATAAGCCTTCCATTGTGAGGTAATGCTCCGGTTATCAGTACCCATCACCAGATTCATGTTGTCCACGTCATCCGTCAACAGGTCATCATTATAAGCATAGATACGTTTGAAGCTAGATTTCTCGTAATTCCATCCAGCCATAGCCTTAAAATAATGTTTCTCGGCAAAGGTTTCCTCAAACTCCGCGAAAAGGTTCGTAGCTAGATAGTTCGTATGATCAGTTGTCTCCGCCAAGTTGGAGTAAGTACCCGTGATATATTCGATCTTACTTTCGCCATTCGCATCGGCCGACCGCGCATATGGCGAACGCACCTGTTTCTTAGTCTTCTCTTGCGTCTTCTGTTGATAAGTAAAATCACCATTCACACGCAAACGGTCACCCAAGAACTTCGCATTGAATGTCGTAGTATTCTTCAAGTTGGAGTTCTTTGTCGTAATACCGCTACGTCCATAAAGCAAATCGCCTACGGTATAGACGGCAGAATAAGTCATCGTACCATCAGGGTTGAACAGTGGCGATGACGGGTGTCCCTCGTCCGCAATATTTCTCCATACCACACCAGAACCTTCCGAATAGGTAATCGGATTGTAGTATTTATTATGGGAAAACTCAAAGTTATTGCTGATCTTCAACCAAGGAGTCAACTGATAACCTCCTTTGAAGCGCATATTATAGGTCTTGAACTTATCCGTTTGCTCATCGCTATCGAAAAGTCCATCGTAACTATAGAAACGTCCTGACAAATAATAATCAAACTTCCCGTCGGAACCCGAGATGGAAAGATTTTGATTCTGCGCAAAGACACTCTTCTTATACATCAGATCATAATAGTCGGTTCCTTCCGGATAATACACATAACGGCCTTTTGTACCGATAGAGCCATCAGAGATCACCGTCCCGAAATCGCCCGTCTCATGACGGCGCTTATACTCGTCCAGCCAAGCCACGGAAAATTGCTGTGTCTTGTTGATACCAGAAGGATTCGCTTGATTGTAATTAAAATAAGCGTCATAAAAATGCTTTGCCCAAATATAACCATCGGAAACTACATCCGGCACATTCTGTGGTGATTGTAATGAATAGCTAGAAGACCATGTCACCTTCGGCTTACCTTCCGTAGCGTTCTTCGTCGTGATCAAAACCACGCCAAATGGAGCACGTGCGCCATAAATAGCGGAAGCGGCAGCATCCTTCAATACGGAAATACTCTCAATATCATTCGGATTTAACATAGAAGGGTCTCCTTCCACACCATCAATCAACACCAAAGCACTACCCCCATTGATAGAACCGGCACCACGTACGTTAAAATCCGCCGTACGCCCCGGTTTACCATCAGACAAGGAAATATTCAAGTTCGGGACAACTCCTTCTAACATCTGAGTAGCGTTAGCCGTAGGACGCCCCTCGAATACATCACTAGTCACTTGCTCTACCGCACCAGTCAAATTCACTTTTTTCTGGGAACCATAACCCACCACGACTACCTCATCCAGCTTCTGCGTGTCCTCATGAATAGATATAACCAAATTATCTTTATTGCCTACCGGAACATCTTGAGCCACATAACCAATATAAGAAACCTGAAGTATCGCATTCGGAGTTACCTCAATAGAGAAATGACCATCTATATCCGTGATGGTACCATTGGTAGATCCTTTCACGACCACATTCGCCCCGATGATTGGTTCCCCTTTCGGGTCTGTAATCGTACCGGTAACTTTCTTATTACCTTGTTGCTGAACAGTTTTTACCGATGATAAAACGATCTGATGACCCGATTTCAATACATAAGCCACATTCGCTTGCTTTGCTATCGCATCCATTACAGCATTAATATCCGCATCTTCCACGTCAACAGAGATCGGAGAATTCAGACCTTTGATCCCATCATTATAGAAAAAACGATATTCAGTCGTTTCCTCTAATTCTTTAATAACCTCCCGCATCGGTCTATCCTTTACCGACAACGATATCTGGGCGGCAATCGCAACTCCGGAAAAGCCCGACAATAATTGGGCATACAAAAGTGTCCGGAAAAAAGAGTGCTTGAAATTACTCATTTTTAAAAATTTTTTAATAATACATAGATTTTAAACAGGTAACTTTACAAGCAAATCATTTACATATTCTATCTTATTTATAACCGGCTAGTTATTTCCTTGAAGATATTATATACAAGTGATTTTGCTTAAGAGGAAGAAGGGCCTTGCCTTTCTTCTTTTTTTACTACAATCATCTAGCTCATCTCATAGGCTTCTTCTTTATTAGGTTAACACTCAACTTTCTATTTCTCATTTAAATAAATAGTATCACCTACCGACACATACGTAATCGGAGCCGTAAGGCTTATTATTTCAAATACATTATCCAGACTATTATTCCGGATCACCCCCGAGAAACTGTAGCCTTTAATCTTATTGGACAAAAAACGAACTTCAACATTATACATTCGATTCATCAATACCGCAATCTCCTCCAACGACTCGCCAGAGAAGGCCAGTTCATTCGTACGCCAAAGACGGGCATAAGAAGCATTTGTCGGGTGATTAACAGATAATATATGACTAGACTTATTAAAAACCGCACTCTCATCCGGAGACAGAATCACAAACTCTTTTCCAACCGCTGTTCGTACACTGCCTTCAAACAAGGTCGTAACCACCTCGTCATCTTCCTCATACGCCTTCACATTAAAAGCTGTGCCTAGCGCCTCGACTTCCATATCCCCCGCATTTACCAAGAAACGGCGCAATGTATCTTTCGAAACTTCAAAATAAGCCTCACCAGATAAAGAAACTGATCTTTCTTTCACGCCATAATCACTCTTATAATTAAGTTTAGTATGCGAATTTAACCATACTTTCGTCCCATCAGGAAGAACCACGCTAGCACGTTGCCCATTATCTGCCAACACCACATAATCCAATGGATCAGGTGGTGGAACCTGTCTCATATTATACCAATGGGAGCCAATTCCAAGGCCTATACATATTAAAGCCACCGCCGCATAAGAAAGCCACTTCCATAAGGTATGCGGTTTCTTCTTTATCTCCAGAGTTTTTTTCTCTTGTCTCATCCGCTTTTTAATCTCACAAAACATCTGTCCTTGTAGCTTAGGAGGAAGCTTTTTCCCGGAAGATTCTTCCCATCTAGACTTATAAAAAGCCATGATCTCTTCCTTATGATCGGGATCTCTAAACCACGCCAAAAGAGTTCGCTCTTCTTCCGGTGAAGTCTTACCACTCATGAAGCGATCCAATAATTCGATATGTGTATGCATTTTTCTCATCGTGTAATAAGTATATCCCGAAAAAGAACTTTACCCTTACACGGAAAAATCAAGAAAGCCTTGATTTAACACAAATTAATACCACACTTGTTTTCCGCCTTCATAAGTAAACGGGCGATGTTCTTTTCCTCGTGTATGGTTATGAATACGAAAAATAGATTCCCGTGGAATATTTTGATAAATTAATTTATTGTCTTCGGCATACTGTTTACCTAATGATATCCACTTTTTGTCCCAATAGAAGAGTTCATATAATTCTCCCGTTACGATCTTATTATCATCATTCCTCGGATAAAATTCCACCTTCGCTATCTGTTTAGGTTCGCCTAGATCTAGAACAACAAATTGATCTTTTTGAAATTGATCTGGTTGATAATAAGACACTCGGTCCTGATCTGTCACCAAATCGAGACCATGTCCTTTAGTCCCTTCATTTCCACCCCACTCTCCGGAAAACTGCTGGCCATCGCCTCCAAATACTTTTATTTCCGCTATAGCGTAAAAATAGCCCAATGGCTGTGTTTCTTGAAAATCACAGATCAAATAACGATATTTTTGGGAAACAGATATACGGAAACTATCCACATAAAAGGGAGGATTTTCAATAGAATATATCAAAGAACGATCCGAAAGATCTTTCTTGTTACAAACATAAAAGCGGGTTCCTATCGTTCCTGCGGCTTGAAGCGCCGTATTCATTCTATATGGAACTTTTGAATAGAATGTAGCAGAACTTTCCGCTTTTTCAAAATCTGGTAATAACTTACGTAATTTACCTTCACGAGTCAGAATAAACGCATCTCCAGCAGGTCGTATCTCTCCATCATTATAATAAGCGGGAAGATAGAGCATGTTAACCCCCATTTTAGGAAAACGTACCTTGGAACCTTCCGGTCGCCCCCAACACACTGGATTCCAACCAATAATATCATAGCAACATAAATAGACATATTCTTTGGGATGTTTCTCATTCCAAAGTGGTACCTCTATATCTTCGCATACGACATACTGGTCCGTGATATCTTGAATCCCCGGATTTTTGAATAAAGGAGGTATTTCTTCTTTAGACAAGATAGCGAGCGAGTGGGGTTGTATCCGATAGTTATACCTATAGACTTTAGGAGCAGTCCTACAATATTGAATAGTAATAGTCGACGGAAACATATCAATTTTAGATTGATAGACATCTCTCCAAAACATCCCGTCTATCTTAATGTCATCCTTAGTAAGGAAAGGTCTTTGTGTATTATCATATATCATGCCGAATTGCTTACTCCCTATAATCTCGACCCATGAATGAGGATATTGTGAATTTCCCCAACAGGGAACCATATTTAATGCAGCAGGTATACCATTCGCCCTCAATGCAGCAATTTTATATGTAGACTTTTCTAAACAAGTTCCCATTTGAGTGGCTACTATATTTTGGAAAGTCATAGGGCGCAATCCTTGATATTTACCGGTAAAGATTATCCATTCATTGAGAAAGCCCTGCTCTACCTCATCCGATATAGCTTTACCAATTTCTTCATACGAACACATATACATAGAATCTCGTAGTGAAGCATATTTTCGATCAAAATAACTCCCAGCATGTTCCCAATGACAATTATCTGTAGTGTAAGGGAGTACATAATCAAAGAAAATATCCCAGTCCATATTCTTACACCAAGGATATCGCTCTTTATTTTGAAAACACTGATCTATATGATGTATAAGATAATCAGAAGACAATTCTTTCAAATCAGATAAAAAGCGAGGATTTACTTTTGTATAAGAATACAATTTGTTTATACTATCATATATAGCGTATTGGATATCATATAAAAAGGAACCGTATGTCTCTCTATAATTAGCGAAAGCATCGAAATACACATGGTTTCCTTTCACCGAGTTACTATCTAATACTTGCTTCCCTATCATATTACTTATTAGAAAGCGGGCAGCTTCCTGTTTCTTCTGATTATCCTTATAATGATCTAGAACAGCTTCTAACTCCGATCTATTTTCTCCGGAGTTATCCAACGCTAATTCCAATAGAACATTTTCATTCGAAGAACAAGCATAAAAAGTTAAAATAATAAAGAAAAAAAGTATCTTACTATCATAGCTAAAATGCTTTTTTACTACCATGTAAATGTAACCTTTGATAGATCAAAAGAATACAGATGATAATCATCATCCCAGCCCAAGACTATTAGTTCTTTATCATCGTTTGTCACACAAATATTGAATAGTTTTATATCAGTAACTAATCGACAAATACATTTTCCACTCCAATCATATACTAAAATGTCATTACTTAACATAGTATCTAACATTCTTGTATTAGTATGCTGATTCAACTTTTTCCCTGAATATAAAGTATAAATATAACGATCAGTCGCATATATATCCGTATAACCGATTACATTCTCTTTGCCATGCTTTATGCCGTTCCTGCCAGATCTACTATCATCAATGTATATAGGATAAATATCGTGATAACGTTTTATGAGCATTGGAATCGTATCTATCTGATATAGTTCAAAGATAGCGCCAGAGGCCGCAACCGTAGCCAATCTATCTAATACTGAATTATAAACCATATAGCCTTGATAGGCAAATGTTTTACTTTTACCTCCACTATCGTTCCCATCATTTGGAAAATCGCCAAAAGACTTCACATATTTACCTGCACAATCAAACAAAGCATATCTCTTAGTATTTGTTTCCTCTTTATCAAGGAGTCCAGAAACGACATACCCATGCTTTGTTTGAATAGCAGAGAGAAACATATATTCCAAATTCACAATAGAAGAAATACTTTTAGATAAACTTTTGGTTATAATTTGTTTCTTTTGTATATCCAATATAATCACATTTGATTTATCTTTCTTTTGCATCAAACGAGGCATGATGTTTTCATCTGGGCCTTCTCCTGTTTGGGAAAAAGATAGAATACTGTCTTTTGTATAATATATTTTATCCAAAAGAGAATCACCTAAATAATTCTCTTTGATTAGACATTTCTCACTCTCAAATAGCATCATCCTCCCAAACGAACTTAACTTATAAGTATCCGCATTGAGTTGATTTGCTTTTATATTAACGACTTGTAGAAAGTACTCTTTGGGATCTATTTCGTTCTGTTGACAAGAGGCAAAGTGTATAAAAATAAAAATTATAATTAATATATATTTCTTCATATTATTCTTTTCAAACAGCTGAATCATTATACTTCTCTTTGCTTTTACATAGCCTAAATAGTCTAAATATCAGTTTATCATCATCATAATTTGGATTTTTATAATGATTTTCAGAAATATACAATCCTTTTTCATCAATATACATCAGATTTGGATTATATGTATATTCAGGAAAAACAGTCTCACCTATTATATTAAAGTTTTTATCTAGAATTATAATAGAAAATATCTTTCTTCCAAAATCCCACAATTCCATATAGTTTTCTCTATTATCTATCTCTGTTTTCAAATAGCAAACTCTATAATACACATCACGGTATTTATCATATAATAAGTTACCATAATTTGGATTTTCACACATAGATTTTAATGTTCCATTATAATCATTCGGCATCACAACCCTATCAATATAATTACTTTTTACATTCACTCTTTCAACAATATTGTGATCTATAGAAGTTATAAATATATCTTCTTCATAGAAAAAAGAATAGATAAATTTATCACCATTAAAACATCTACTAAAATACAATTCTACACCAGCATTCTTTTTTTTATTATCTGCACCACTAAATCGGGGATATTCAAATGGAAGTTCTTGTACATTCCCTGTATTTAGATCAATCATTGCAGATACAGGGTTGGGATATTTCCATCGATTACACTCCGACAATACAAAAAGATTATTATTAAATTTAAGTATAGGGTGATAACTAAACGACAAAGAGTTACATGCGTTTAAAACATTTCCATCTTTTGATTTTCCATAATAAATTTTTTTATTTATTTTCCCCTCTTTATTTACACTATATATTTCCGGGAGCTGTAAACTCGTCAGATAAATACTATCTAGACTGTCAATATAATACCCTAAGAAAAAACCAACTCCATTATCTCCCTCTATATCAAGATCTATTTTGAAGGCCATTTCTTTTGTCTGTATATCATAAAAAACAATCTGATTTTTGAAACCATTTTGAAAACTAATATATTGATGTCCATCTTTATCTGTATAAGGAAATAGAGCTTTAATATATGGTTCTACATCATAATTCAAATCAAATGTCATATTACTATCCTTTTCCAAGTAATACATATAATTTATTTTTTCACAAGACAAAAGAGCAATTAAGCTTGATAATATTATTAGCAAATAATATCTTTTCATTTTATAAGTATTTGAGATAAGTTTCAATCGTAATAATTAGGTTCTACAACGAATTATATAGATAAAAACAAAGTTATTTTATTACATATTTCACTACAAAAACGTTATAGAACCATAAAATTAATCACATGGAGCACAACCGATAGACCCACTATTACAACAAGCTCTTGTATCTAAGTTCAACCAGCAACTCCAATGAGTAGTACATTCTTCACCCGCAAGAGCTTCTATATTGCTTAACGCTAATCCAGACAAAGAAGGATCAATATTATTTTTTAGAATATTAATCATCACCAAACAGAAAACAATAACAATAAGAATAATTCTTAATTTCTTCATAACGCTCATAATATAATTATTTATAAGATCTTTATATTTTGCCTAATCCTCTTTAGTTAGAATAAGATATCCTCTGTATCTTTTTTTACATTTAAATAAATTTTAGACTTTCACATCACCTCCTTTCTGATAATATTTTGGAGCGAAGAACTTGCTGTGATAGCTTCTAATATATCAGGCAAGTTTCCCTTTTATAATTTGACTTTATCAAATCGTATTTCCCCGTATATTGAATTTAATTAATTGATTTGTATTACATTTTACCGTGATTGTCTCATCAAAGAGTCCCTTATTTTCAGGTGTCACTCCCACTTTAATATGAAGAGATTCACCGGGCTGAACTGGATGTTTATCAAACAAAGTTTGAGCACATCCACAAGTGGTAGTTACATCTATAATAACTAAAGGTTGGTCTCCTGTATTGACAAGCGTAAACAAAGTGTCTTTACTCTTCCCTAAAGGAATAGTTTCTAGTAAGAGTGATTCCTTTTCCACTTTTACGGTTGTCTGAATTGGTGCAACAGGTTGTTTCCTACTTATTTCTTCCAAATATAATTCTTTTACGTTCGGGTTATGGACAGGATTACCTATCACTACCACTTTATTATTCTTGTCTAATAAAAATACTTGAAACCGAATATCTTTTGGAAAATGATTGAGCTGATTTAGACTGTCTGATCGATCCAAGCAAATCGGCTTGTCAAAATTCTCTCTTATTAATAAAGAATGTATCTCCCACTGATCATCAAACTGAAAAAAAATAAGAAAGGGATATTCTTCTGACTGATAGAATCTGTATATCGGATAAATTCTTTCCAACGGGATAATTGCAATTTACAACTCGTACAACCAATTGAGTCTACAAAAACCAAGACTTTGTAATCCGAAGTCGGGATTACGAAATTAGTTGTATCAGATGCAAATCTGGTAAAGACCATATTTTCCGGAAATAGAATCTGCTTACCCTGCCATTCTTTAACCAACAATGTTATTATTTCCTTTTGCTTATCTTGACAAGCTGATAGGAAAATTGTTAATAGTAATATGATTAGATCTAAAGGTTTCATTTTATGTAAATGTATATACGTTTGTTCATCATATAATATAATACGTATATCCGATAAAAACTATCTACCCCTACAAACCACAAGATATTTAATGCTTATTAACTATAAAAAGAGTGTTATAAGGCAAAGAAAGCCATCAGAAGAAAGTCGATCTCGCAAAAAACGCAAAGCCCTACTCAACTGTGTCTCCACAGTCTTTTCTGAGATAGAGAGGCGTTCCGCTATTTCTCTATATGATAAATGTTCATGACGGCTCAAACGGAATATCTCCCGACGTGATGGCGGTAATTCTTCTATCAAGCTATTAATATATTCCCGTAAAGACTCTGCGTCGATTCGTTCTTCCATAAGCGAATCGACATCTGATAGCTGTCGTTGTAGGCTTTCCGTCAGTTTTTCAGAGAGTAACCGGTTTTCTGTCTCTTTATAAACCAAGTTACGGGCTATGGTGAATAGATAGGCATCAAAGTTTTGTTCCGGATCTATAGTCTCATGCTTCTCCCAGATTTTAAGAAAAACGTTTTGGGTCAAATCCACCGCCATAGATTTATCATATAACAACGAATAAACAAAATGATATACATGCTGATTATATTCCCAAAATAGAGTTTCAAAAGCCTTTTCATCTCCATTCTTCAGATCTATAAGCAAATTTCCATCCATTTTCATATCACATATATATTATATATCCCCGCCATACCAACTTATCTCCATTCTGCTTATTCGCAGTTCATATACTTTAGTTCTGATGAAACTACGTTGATTTGAATAGAGGATAAAGGTGATAAGAGAGAGAAAATCAGTGAGTAACTAAATGGTAGAATAACCAATAGCAGAATAGATCTAAATAAAAATAGATATAGATGATTGTTATTTAGGGACTTACATTAGATAAAAGACGTAGTTTCATCAGAACCTAGAACAAGGTTACAAGTGAAGATTCAAATATAAACAAACATCATTACATATCGCAAATATACAAAAAAATGTAAATACAGTATGAGTATCCTTGAAATCTAGTTAAATTCTACTTGAGGACAAAGAATGTCCTCACTAATTATCCGCTTCGCAAATGATATATTGATAAAGGTCGGAATGCCCGGTTTTATCGATTATCTTATGCTTTTCGAGTTGGAATTTCAGTTGGGCCAAACCAAGAGCGCCAAAGCCGGGAAGGTCTAATAAAGAGTCGAGTCCGTTTTTGAGGGCGTAACGTAGAATATCTTCTATGGTTTCTATTTTCAAGGTTGTAAGGCATTTACGGATATAGGGCGCTAAGGTGAGACGGGTAATGGGTTGGCATATCCGTTTCGCGGCATTTAAGGGAACGGGGGTAAGTGATCGGGGAGATTCGATACATAGACCGTTTTGGAGCGCCTTTTTATATAATCTTCTCAATTCGTATTCCATGTTCCTGTTCTCTATCCACAGACGTTCTATCTCAAGGTCTTGGTTCGTGATTGTTTTCTTGTATTCGGTCAGGAAGCCCATGTTTTCTTGCAAGCGGAGCGATATGACCTTATATCGGCGACAGATTCCGTCGTAGGATATACCACAACGTTTGGCTACGTCTTCTATCTTGGCTCCGGAAGTTATTTCCGTAAAGATAAGTCGGTCTCTCTTGTCGTGTATGAATGTTGATAGTTCGGCGATAATGAGTTTAAGTAGGGGAGAGATGTTTTTAAGGGATCGCAGGCAGAAAAGGTAATCATCGAATTGGGAGATGATCTCGTTTATCTCTTCTTCCTTGTCTTGGATGATAAGTTGCAGGTATAGCTTTTGTATTCCCATACGCTCGATATGGGAAATGAATTCACGCAAATTGGTCAGATCGACTAGGCGAACACCTTGCTTCACGACGTAAGATGCTATTTTTTTAGATATCGCCCATTGCTGGATTTCTTCAGATGGAAAGCCGGTGATACGAGCGGCTTCTTCAATAGTAATAAACTCAGGCATAACTATTTGATTAAAGTAAAACTTATACTATTTATCTTTAAAAAGGGCGTTATTTGGCGTTATATTGAAGAGCTGGCCTTTCATTATAAAATAAAGAAAGGGCGATTGGCTGAAAATATTGTTGACAAAGGCTCGGCCAAGCCTCAACACTCAATAAAGTCAGCCGCACGCCCCCCCTTATCTGTATACAATAATCTATCTATACTATACAGTAGCATAGATAACACGTATATCTAATAAAGGGTTGCGGGGCTTTCTCTGTGCATTGAGTGTCTCGAAAAATTTGGCCGATTTTTGTCAACTCGCACAAATATCGCACGCAACACAAGGCTTCTAACTTAAAAGCCTTTTATTGTCGCAAATATACGTATTAAAAATATTTTAGTCTATGATAATCCATACGTTTTCTATTTTATCATTGTTTTACTACCAACAAAGAAAGAATAAGTAGATAAAAACCTACGCTTTTACCTTTTGCTTTTCTGTCTTAATTACTAGCTAGGCAAATATATGATATATTCTTTAATTATAATTGATTATTAAGAAAAAAATCAAGATGGCAATCCATTAAACAGTACGAAGACTACTACCCTAAAGTCTACGGAATGACCTTACAAAACTCTTTTAACTCTTCCTTTATACTACTAAGCTCTCTTTCCATAGATTGTTTGCTGCTTTTCACCTCATCTTTTACAATGTTCAAGACACGCTTAAAACCATAATAAGGCATAAGAAACGGGAACAACAGACCGCTGATCAAGACAAACAAAATCACAGTGATTTTAAGCGCAACAAAATCCTCATAGGTAAAACAAACAGAAGATACATCATCTGATAGCGCACACCCACCGGTCGTTACCACAGCAAAAAGAAATGATATAAGAAACAATCCCCCAAAGTGTTTGAAAACATATTCATAAGTATAGAAGCCAAACTCATAATGGCTCTTAGCTTTTAACCATGCCATTACACATATAGGTATTCCTATAGTGAATGATATTAAACATTTAGCCCAGATAATAGGGATAAAAGTTGACAAGAACAAACAAGTCGCATAAAACATAGGAAATGCGAAACACATCCATTTCCACCTTATCCACCTAGAAACAAACACTTTCGTTTTTTGAGAAGAACCTTCTTCAGTCTCTATCCGTATATCTCTAAAGAAAATCTTCCACATCATCAACCAGAAAATACCCGAGAAAGCCACAAAGATAGTCAAAAAGGAAACAACAAAATCGCTCGTTCCCGCAACTCCCACAACAATCTCATCACAAATAAAAACTGTTAAGCAGAACAAAAGCGCATATAACGGAGCTATAACCTGTTCTTTTGACCTTTGAATTTTCTCTATCAAGTCATGAGCTGGCTTCAAGAATTTAGAGGAATATCCGGATTTAAGTTGATCGAACGTAGCTTGAAGTTTCATATCCATAGCCATAGCACTAATTAGCAACTGCTTGCATTCTGGTCTTGTTTTCGCCTCTACACGCAATTCATTTATATAGCGCTGCAATAGTTTATAATCAGAGTTTGCCGGCACATCGTTGATCACATCGAACCCCACTGCTTTATCCAAAGATTTGATCTCTTCATCAATACGTTTTCCTATCTCATCAAGAATACTATGTATAAAATTACTTTTGTCCAAAATGACACATAATACAATCAATGATGCCAATATACCAATAAATGTCTGGCTTCCTCCAAGAAACAGCATACCAACCTTCTACTAATTCAACTTGATCTCCTCACCGACCAACGACATCGACTTAAAAGTAGCTTTTACCTTGCTCAAAATCTCTTCAGGTGGATTTATCGCACATGTAGCTTCGTGCGTCTGCGGATTTCTTTCCATTCTAACAATGTTGGTATCCGTATATGAGACATGCGCCATATCGCTTTTCAAGAATAAATTATCTTCCAATTTAAAAAGACGTATCTTCTCGGAACTTACTCCATCACTAAAAACACGAAGATCGATTAAATCTCTCAAGAACTTACGATCAAACCTTTCAAAATAAATATTCAAGGATACATTGGGACGGTTTATGAACTCTCTCAAAGACTTAATAACCTTTTTCTTGATCTCATCTCCTAATGCAGTCTCTCCTTCCTTGAGATCATAATTACTATCTTGATTGATATGATTGTAGAATCCCTCACGGAAAACAGACATTTCGCCACAATACATATTAATCACATTTGATTTATTAAGCATAAAGCATTCAATAACAGCATTATGAGCACGGTCATGGTTCATAACAAAATCCATCTCTCCACGGTCAAAAGTATCGCAGAGATTATCATAATATTCATTTAGATCTTCTAATCTCATCAAAAAGCACAGTATTTAACTATATGGGAAACATCGTTTTATCCTTAAACATCTGGCAAAGATACTAAAAAACACAAACAAAATACTTTTATAGCGCAAAAAAGATTAGGTACATTGCCAAATGGCTTTTTTAGGTAGAAAGTTACCATGACATGATACAGATTTACTTCACACGCA